>DATLIL010000391.1:0-8893 GCA_035539475.1 Polyangiaceae bacterium | reverse complement strand
CTGCACGGTGAGCCCCAGCATCTGCGTCAGGCAGCTCAGCGTCGTCTCACCGCCGTAGCTCTGCCAGTTGGTGTTGGTGGCAAAGCTCGTGGCGGTGTTGAAGGCGAGGTCGGGCGTGGTCGGACCGAACCCCTGCGGGTTCAGCGGCAAGTTGCCCTGCAGGCGCTGCAGCGCATAGACCACGAGCAGGCCCGCCAGATTGAAGACGAGCATGGAGACCGCGTAGGTCTTCCACGACATGTCGAGGTCGCGGCGAACGCCGGCAAGACGATAGAACAGCCGCTCGATCGGCCCGAACACCTTCTCCAGCAGCAGCGGCTCGCCCTCGTACACGCGCGCCATGTACGAGCCCAGCGGCTTGACCAGCGCGATCAGGACGAGAAGGAAGAGGCCGATTTGCAGCCAGGCGTTGACCGTCACGTGAACGTCTCCGGCTTGAGCAGCGCGACCACGAGGTAGACGAAGAGCCCGAAGGCGATCACTCCGGCAACGGCGTAAAGCGTGGTCATGAGGCCCTCAGTCGCTCGCACAGGCTGATCAATCCGAGCGACGCACCGAACAACAGCGCAACGACGATGAGATAGACGATGTCCATGGCGCGCAGCTGAAGCTAGCTCCGCGCCAATCAAGAAACCGTCAAGAGTGGGGCGCGCGTGCTACGAAAATCGTAAAGAGCGCGGAAGCACCCTACGTATTTTCGCCCGCGCCGTGCTGACGTTTTCTTGATGCCGCCCGGCGGCGAACTTACGCAATCTTGATCTGCAAGCCTGCACGCTGTCGCCGAATCATGGAGCGAGAGGCCCTGCACACGCTGGCGGTGGCAGACGTCGTCGAGGAATGGAAGCGCGCCGTGCGAGCGCGGCTCGCAAAGCAGCATCGGAGCGCGGCACGGACCAGCTGCCTGCGGGCCCTGATCACCAAGCTGAGCGAGAAGCTCGATCGCCGCAGCGGCGTGCAAGAGATGGTCGTCCAGGCCCGCTCCGAGCTCGCGCGCGGGCAGGTGGACAACGCCGCGAGCATCGCCTGGCGCGCGCTCGAGCTCGCCTGCTCGCCTGCTGCTCGCCGCACGCTGGCGGAGCTGATGGCCTGGGCCGCGATCGCGCAGCAGGATCCGTTTCTCGCACACTCCTCGCTGATGGCCCTACCCGAGGAGGCGATCGAGCCTTACCTCCTGGCGTCGTACTTGCGCTGCTGCAACCGCAGCGACGAGGCGCTCGAGCTCCTGCAAGAGGTTCGCAAGGCCGGCCAGCGCACCCGCGAGACGACGAAGCTCTTGATCGACCTCGCCTTCTTGCGTCGTGACTACGAGGCGGTCCGGACGCTGGCCACCGAGGACGCCGCGTTGCTCTCGAGCGCCGATCGGCAGGCCATCGCCAGCGCCCTGCCGCGCTCGTGAGGGGTGCGCTGGTCGAATCCGTGCCAAAGCGCTTGATCGACCTGTCGTCCGTCTGCCACCATCTCGCCCGCCGATCGAGAGACTCTCAGGACTCGCGCTCGGACCAACATGAACGTCGCGTTCTTCCTCATTCCCAAGAGCAACGTCGTCTGGGTACGTGCGGGCGATACGCTGATGACCGCGCTCGAACGCATGGGCGAGAGCGGCTTCACGGCGGTGCCCGTGCTGGACGACGAGGGCAAGTACGTGGGCACGCTGACGGAAGGCGACCTCATGCGCTTCTTGCTCGAGACCGGTGCCTACTGGCGCGGCGTCTTCCGTCGCACCACGGTGGTGTCCGCAGAGCGTCGCAGGACGTACGGCACGGTCCGCATCGACGAGCAGGTGGAGGCGCTGATCGCTCGCGCCATCAATCAGAACTTCGTGCCGGTCGTCGACGATCGCGATGTCTTCATCGGCATCGTGCCGCGCAAGCCCATCATCGAGAATTGCGCGAAGCTCGCCGGCCTCCTGCCGGCCTCCGCCGGCGCTCCCACCGGCTCGTAGCTCTGGGCTCGCTCGAGCCTCGGCGGCGACGGCGTCCGAGGCCGTACTCGTGAGCCAGACCCACCAGCGCAGCCACGGCCACGGCGGCCGCCACGCCGAGCTCGTCCTGACCCCACGTGCCGATCACGAGCACTCCGATGATGGGGATCGCCGCGATGCCCAGGAACATCCAGAGCAGCCCCACGTCCCGCTCTCGAGGGCGGCGCGCGCTGCTCTTCGGTGGGCTCAGAAGTGGGAACGTCCTGCTGGCGTGGCCCCTCATCCCCGTTTGATACCGCCCGGCAGGTCAGGGAGACGTCAAATCAGGGGCCTGGACCGTCAAGAAAGCGTCAATATCCGCGGGGTAAAGGCTGCTGTGAGTCGTGAAATCAAATCGGGGAGCCTTGCGCAGTCGGGGGCGGGTGCTTAGCTCCATTGCCTCAATGGATCGCGCTCAGGTGCTTGGACTTCTCGTTCTGATCGGACTCGTCGGTTTTCAGGTCTGGGTCACCTGGCGGGTGTGGAGAGCGCCGTTCTACGAGAAGTCGCACAAGCTGGCCCAGAGCAAGCTGATCTGGCTGTTGCCCGCGCTCGGTGCCGTATTCGCGTTTTCCGTCCTCCACGACGAGGAACAGGCTGAACGCAAATACCGCAAGCCGCCGACCGCGCAGAGCTGAGCTCCGCGCAGCATTCCGGCACTAACTGCCGGTGTACTCTGGCTGGATTGCGCGTTTTTCCATAATCAATGTACGTGGATTGATCAGTAATTCCCGTACCTTGAGGCTCCGTGGTGTCGCATGCTAGAAGCCCGCGCCCCGCTGCGGTAAGAGCAGCCGCGCCAAACGCCTAGCGGCTTTCCCCA
Organism: Polyangiaceae bacterium; assembly: GCA_035539475.1. Lineage (GTDB taxonomy): Bacteria > Myxococcota_A > Polyangia > Polyangiales > Polyangiaceae > PMG-095. Next base: position 6,110 of record DATLIL010000391.1, on the reverse strand, counting down.
AGAAATGCCGTCGCACCCAAGGAGCAGGATCTTGTCGTCTGTCTCAGGAGCTCGACTCCCCTCGTTAGTCTCTCTTCTCTGCGGCCTGATCGCCCTGATCGCGCCGTCCCTGGCACTCGCCCAGGACAAGCCGCACCACGGCGGTGAAGCCAGTCTGGTCCTGCCCGACCTCAGCACGGTGCAGGTGCTCGGCATGAGCGGTCACTCGCTCTTGATGATCGGCTTGGTCGTCTCCGCGCTGGGCATCGGCTTCGGCGTGATGGTGCTGACTCAGGTCAAGAACCTGCCGGCGCACAAGTCGATGACGGACATCTCCCAGATCATCTGGGAGACCTGCAAGACCTACCTGATCACGCAGGGCAAGTTCATCCTGCTGCTCGAGGCGCTGGTCGGCCTGATCATCGTCTTCTACTTCGGCTTCGTTCAGGAGATGGGGTTCCTGAAGGTCGCGGTGATCCTGCTCTTCAGCCTGATCGGCATCGCCGGTAGCTACGGCGTCGCCTGGTTCGGCATCCGCATCAACACCTACGCCAACTCGCGCACCGCCTTCGCCAGCCTCGAGGGCAAGCCCTACCCGGTCTACGCCATCCCGCTCAAGGCCGGCATGAGCATCGGCATGGTGCTGATCAGCGTCGAGCTCGTGCTGATGCTCTGCATCCTGCTCTTCATCCCCGGCGACTACGCCGGCTCCTGCTTCATCGGCTTCGCCATCGGCGAGTCTCTCGGCGCCTCGGCCCTGCGCATCGCGGGCGGCATCTTCACCAAGATCGCCGACATCGGTTCCGACCTGATGAAGATCGTCTTCAAGGTCAAGGAAGACGACGCGCGCAACCCGGGCGTGATCGCGGACTGCACCGGTGACAACGCCGGCGACTCGGTCGGCCCCAGCGCCGACGGCTTCGAGACCTACGGCGTCACCGGCGTGGCGCTGATCTCCTTCATCCTGCTCGCGGTGGCCGACGCCTCGACCCAGGTGCTGCTGCTGGTCTGGATCTTCGCGATGCGCATCGTGATGGTCGTGGTCAGCGTGGCCAGCTACTTCATCAACGAGACGATCCAGAAGGCGGCCATCGAGAAGGCCACCAAGGTGAACTTCGAGGTGCCGCTGACCTGGCTCGTGTGGATCACGTCGCTGGCTTCGGTGGCCCTGACCTTCGTGGTCAGCTACCTGCTGATCCCCGAGCTCGGCGATGGCAACCTGTGGTGGCAGCTCTCCTGCATCATCAGCTGCGGCACCCTGGCCGGCGCCATCATCCCCGAGCTGATCAAGGTCTTCACCTCGACCGAGTCGGCGCACGTGAACGAGGTCGTGACCTCGTCGCGCGAGGGCGGCCCTTCGCTCAACGTGCTCTCGGGCCTGACCGCGGGCAACTTCAGCGCCTTCTGGATGGGCGTGGTGGTCATCGCGCTGATGGGCACCGCCTACTACTTCAGCGGCATGGGCCTGGAAGCGCTGATGATGGCGCCCGCTGTGTTCTCCTTCGGCCTGGTGGCGTTCGGCTTTCTGGGTATGGGCCCGGTCACCATCGCCGTCGACTCTTACGGCCCGGTGACGGACAACGCGCAGAGCGTGTTCGAGCTCTCGCAGATCGCCGAGACCGAGGGCGCCAAGGAAGAAGCCGAGAAGCAGTTCGGCATCAAGGTCGACTTCGAGAAGGCCAAGCACCTGCTCGAGGAGAACGACGGCGCCGGCAACACCTTCAAGGCCACGGCCAAGCCGGTGCTGATCGGCACCGCCGTCGTGGGCGCCACCACCATGATCTTCTCGATCGTGGTGCTTTTGACCAACGGCCTCAAGGAAGGCATCGAGAACCTGAGCATCCTGCACCCGCCCTTCCTGCTCGGGCTGATCGCGGGCGGCGGGGTGATCTTCTGGTTCACCGGCGCCTCGACCCAGGCGGTCGTGACCGGCGCCTACCGCGCGGTCGAGTTCATCAAGCGCAACATGAAGCTCGAGGGCGCCACCAAGGCGAGCATCGAGGACAGCAAGAAGGTGGTCGAGATCTGCACCCGCTACGCGCAGAAGGGCATGATCAACATCTTCCTCACCGTCTTCTTCGGCACGCTCGCCTTCGCCTGCGCCGATCCGTTCTTCTTCATCGGCTACCTCATCTCGCTGGCCCTGTTCGGCCTGTTCCAGGCTCTGTTCCTGGCCAACGCCGGCGGCGCCTGGGACAACGCCAAGAAGGTGGTCGAGGTCGAGCTCAAGGAGAAGGGCTCCGAGCTGCACGCGGCCTCGGTCGTGGGCGACACCGTCGGCGACCCCTTCAAGGACACGTCCAGCGTCGCGATGAACCCGATCATCAAGTTCACGACGCTCTTCGGCCTGCTCGCCGTAGAGCTCGCGATCGGGCTCGACCGCAGCACCAGCGCGGTGCTGGCCGTGGTGTTCGGCATCCTGATGCTGTTCTTCGTGCACCGCTCGTTCTACGGCATGCGCATCACGCAGGCCGCCGGCGAGCAAGAGGCGGAGCCAGCTCCCGCCGCCGAGTGACCCCCGGTCACGCGCGTTGAAGAAGGCCCGGCGCCCCCAGCGTCGGGCCTTTTTCTTTTTGTCTCGCCGCCGTCAGACGTCCGCGTCGTCCGCGCCCTTCTGACTGGGCAACGCGACGCGGAAGGTCGTGCCGCGCCCGACTTCGGAGTCGAAGGTGATGCTGCCGCCGTGCGCCTCGACGATGGCCTTGCTCACGCTCAGGCCGAGCCCGGTTCCGACGCCGATCGGCTTGGTGGTGAAGAACGGATCGAATACCCGCGTGCGCAGACCTTCGGGGATGCCGGCGCCTGTATCCTGAACCTCGATCACCACCAGGCCGCCGGGCTCGGTCCGGGTTCGAACCACGATCTCGTTGCGATCGGGAGCTCGGTCTTGAATCGCCTGCACGGCGTTCATCAGCAGGTTCACGAAGACGTGCGTCAGGGCCGCCCCGTCTGCGCAAACCGGCGGAGTCAAACCATATTCCTGCCTCAGGCGCGCCCGCGGTAGGGCCTCGCCTCGAATGATAGTCACCGCGGCGGCGATCAGGGGCTGAAGCTCGACGCGGGTCATCTCCCCAGGCTCCCGCCCGACGAGTCGCAGCGAGCTCACGACTCCAGCGATGCGGTCGATGCCGGCGCGCAGGTCTTGCAGGCTGCTCAGCACCTCGGTCAGACGCCCTTCCGGCAGCTCGCCCGCCAGCAGGCTCACCTCTCGCTGCGCGTAGTCGGCGCCGCTGAAGACGTAGGTCAGCGCGTTGTTGATCTCGTGGCCCACGGAGCGGACCAGAATACCGAGCGACGCCAGCCGGTTGACGTGAGTCAGGCGCTCGGCGCGTGCGAACTCGCGGTCGAGCGCCGAGAACGCGTTGCGCACCGTGTACAGCAGCGACTCGGGGGTGTACGGCTTGCGCAGGAAGTAGTCGACCTCCACCGCCGCCGTGTCGGGTGATTCGGCCGAGACGACGATCACGGGTATGTCCGCCAGACGCGTCGACGCTCGCTGCTGACTGCGAAACTCCCAGCCGTCCATGCCCGGCATGCGCAGGTCGAGCATGATCAGACTCGGCAACGGATCTTGCTCCAGCCGGGCCAGGGCTTCGCTTCCGTCACTCGCCCGCTCGACGGAGTAGCCGGCGTCGGACAGCAGCCCGAGCATGGCATCGGCCAGATCGTCGTCGTCCTCCACGACGAGGACGGTCCGCGGTCTCGCGGGTACCGGGGAACGATCGGGCATGAGCAGACGATAGCGTCTCGCACGCGCTCGTCCCAGTGCGGGGCGCTACGCGAGCATGCGGACAATTCCCCGTTGTGTACGTAGCCGCAGCCGTGACGGCCGAAGCTCAGCGCAGGCGGTCGTTGCGGAGCTTCTTCCAGCAGGCGGGGCAACGCCAGACGGTGGTCTTCTTGCCGTCGGGCCCGACGACGACGGAGCAGCGCCAGCCGCGGTCACCCCCGATCAGCGAGTAGTTCGTCTGGACCTTGGGAGAGTGCGCGCCGCAGTCTGCACACCGTTGCCTGCGATCGGCCACCGAGCTCATGCGAAGCGGCCGTTATTGTAGCACCGCCTCTCAGGCCTTGGCTGCGGGAGCTTTTCTCTTGCGTGTCCGAGGCTTGGGCGGCGGCTCGACACTGGAAGGCGGTGGCGCCTCGGGCACGACGAAGCTCGGATCGAGCAGGTGTTGCGCGTAGCTGGGGCCCAGACTTTCGTGCTTGAAGTAGACGAAGGCTCGTGTCCACGGCTGCGCCTTGATGCGCTCCGACCAGGCAGCGATACCCGCCTCGTCGTAGGCCGGCGAGCGCAGACGCAAGTAGCCCCAATCTGCCGTGGCAACCAGCGGCGGGGGTGGCCCCTCGTCAGCGTCGCCGCCGACCAGCGCAGCGCCGGCGCTGCGCAGTGCGTCGTAGACCTCGTCGTCGAACCAGGAAGCGTGGCGGAACTCGAAAGCCGGCAGCGCCGTCTTGGGCAAGCAAGCCAGGAACGACTGCAACAGCTCGACGTCCTTCTTCAGGAAGGGAGGCAGTTGAAACAGCGTCGGCCCGAGGCGCTCGCCGAAGACACCGAGCACGCGATACAGGTACTCGACCTCCTCGCCGCAGTCCTTCAGCCGCGCGATGTGAGTGATCCGGCGCGGCGCCTTGACTCCGAAGCAGAACGAGTCGGGAACCTCCGCCTTCCAGCGCTCGAGCAGCTCGGCGCGCGGCATGCGATAAAACGTGTTGTTGATCTCGACGCTCGGCAGCCGCTCGGCGTAGTAGCGGAGCATGCGATCGTCCGCGAGGTCCTGCGGATAGAACGTGCCTCGCCACTCGGGGTACGAGAAGCCGCTCGTGCCAGCGAGAACTCTCATGCTGCAAGCATGGCACCGCACAGAGGCCGCTCAAACTGCGAAGCGACGGATGTGGACCCTCGGCCGCTAAAGTGCAAAGTTATTCCCGACATCTGGCATGACCTCTGAACCGGCGACCGGCCTCGCGATCGGGGCGCGCATCGGCGCGCGTTTCGAGGTGCTCGAGGAACACGAGGGCGGCGCCCCCGCGCGCGCCTTCCTGGGAGTGGATCGCGAGTCGGAGCGCAAGGTGATCCTGGTGGAGGTCGGCGCCGTGCACGCGGACGCGCTCGAGCGCGTCATCGGTCTCGAGCACCGCCACCTGGCGCGCGTCCTGGCGGTCGAGGAATTTGCAGGGGTTCTGCTGCTGATCGCCGAACACCCCGAGGGGCTGAGCCTCGAGCAGCGCCTAACCGTGGTGCCGAAGAAGGCCGCGGTCGACGCGGTGCGGCTGGTCCTGCGTCTAGCCGACGCGCTCGCCGCGATTCACGAGCGCGGCGGCGTGCACGGCCTGATCAGCGCGCTCTCGGTGGTGGTCGCGCCGGACAACGGCCCCCGCCCCGTCCTCGGTTTTGCTCCGGGTGCCGCGGCGGCGCTGCGCGCGCCCGGAAGCTCGATCGAAGAGCCCACTGCCGCTGACGACACCTGGGCCGCGGCCGCAATCCTGCACTGGATGATCAGCGGTCACGCGCCGCCGGAGCTCGGCTTTGCCGACGAGGCGGCCGTGCGCAGCGCCGGCATCGACGACGAAACACTGGTCCGGGTGCTCTACCGGGCGCTGGCCCGGGACGCCGAGCAGCGCCACCCCGAGCTCAAGGTGATGCGCCGAGAGCTCGCCCGCTGGTTCGTGGCCCACGCTGGTGAAGACTCGCCGGGCTCGTCGGTGCGACCGCCGCCCTCGCAGCCACCACCGCTGCCGCCCGCTCACAGCGGCGTCGTGAGGAAGGCGCGAAAGCAGCCTTCGGGCCCGATCCTTGCGCTCACGCTGAGCGCCGTGGGCGTCGGTCTCGTCGGCGGCTGGGGGCTCTCGGTGCTGCGCGGCGAGAACCCGGCCCCGGTGGCGAGCGCCCGGAGCTCGGCGACTGCCAGCGGACCTTCGCCGATCTCGCTCTCGGAAGTACCGGTGACCGGCGACAGCGCACGTCTGCAAGGCGACAAGCTCCTGGCGTGCGTCGCGGGATACCTGCCGCCCGAAACGTCCGCGGGGCGGGCGAACGTTTCGGGCGGCAGGTATCCCGCGACGCACGCCAGGAGCTTGTCGCCTTGCAGACGTGCGCTGTCGCCGGTCACCGGTACTTCCGAGAGCGA
>DATLIL010000390.1:0-1847 GCA_035539475.1 Polyangiaceae bacterium | reverse complement strand
AGAAGACACCGCTGTGGTTTTGCTGCCAGACGTGCTCGGGCTGGGCCGGGCACAGCGTGACGAAGTGGGGATCGTGCCCCCACTCCGCGGCGGGATCGGGCAAGTAGTCGTTGAGCATGCCCCGGTTCTTGCCGTGCCAGGTCCTACCGCCGTCGCGCGTCTCGAGCACTCCCGCGGTGGAAACGGCCACCAGCATGCGCGACGGATCGCGTGGATCGACGGCGATGGAATGGATGCCGGCGGCGAACTCGCCTTCCGAAGCCGGAGTGCCGAACCAGTGGGTGACGCCGTTGCCAGTGCCCGAAAACAGATCGCCCCCGCGCGACTCGTGGTTCCAGAGCGCCCGGTTGAGCTCGAAGCTCTCGCCGCCATCCACGCTGCTGAACAGGCCGCCGGGAATGGTGCCCACGTGGATCTGCCCCGGAGCGCCGAAAGCGATCACCCATAGCTTGAGCAGCGTGGCGTCGCGCAAGGTGGGCCCCTTCTGCATGTCGTCCTCGGACGCGTTGGGATCGGGGTCGGGCGGTGCCAGGTAGCGCGCGCCTTTCGGGTATTTGATCTGCGAAGCGTCGGCCCACGTCGCGCCGCCATCCGTCGACCGAGAGAGCTTGGCACCCCAATGGCCGTGCCCGAGCGCCGCCCACAAGGTGCCCGTATGCGGATCGCGAGCGACGAAGTTTACTCCCACGCCGGGGTGACCGATGAGGCGCGGCTCCCAAGCGTTCGCCCGCTTTTCTGCGCAGAAAGTGCCCTTCCGTGTGCCGACCAACAACTTCATGACTCGACTCCTCTTGCTCAGCCGCCGCTCAGCGCTTGCATGATCAAGACACGCGCGTCTTCGCTCACCGGGTCGCTCAGGCGGGTGCGGTCCGCGATGCGCTCTTGCCCGACGAAGATGTTGACGTGCGTGCGCAAGCAACCGCGCTCGTCACAGATGTAGTAGCTGAAGCCGGGCGCGATGCGCTCCACTTCGGCGACGACCTCGGCCACGGTCGACGCCTTCACCTCTAGCGTCTTGTTGCGCAGCGCCGGCAAGAACTCCCACAGGTGCTTGGTGACTTCGACGGTGGCCACCCACGCGTCTATGCCTCAATTGGGCGGCGGCGCAAAGGCGCAGCTCACGGAGCGGCGAGGCCGCGCGTCAAGTCGCGCAGCTGGGCGAGCTCGAGCGGTGACGTGAACACGTCGTTGATGGCGCGGGCGAACACGAAGCTCACCTTGCTGCCGGCGCGCTTCTTGTCGTGTCCGATCAGCTCCGCGGCCTGCGTCAGCGGCTCTTTCTCGATCGCAGTTGGCAGCGACAGGGCACGCAGCAGGCGCTCGGTGCGCTCGGCCAGCTCTTTGGGCGTGTGGCCCAGCTTGTGCCCTATGCGCATGGCCGCGACCAGCCCGAGGCTCACTGCTTCGCCGTGCGTGAGGCGTTCGAATCCGGCTTGCGACTCGACGGCGTGCCCGACGGTGTGGCCCAGGTTCAGCACGGCACGCAGCCCCTGTTCGCGCGGATCCTGGCTCACGATGCGAGCTTTGACGCAAACGCAGCGGCGGACGATGTCCGTGAGCAGCCGTGGATCCCGCGCCGTGATGCCCGCCGTCTCGCGCTCCAGCAGCTCGAACAGCTCCGGATCGCCGATCAGCGCCGTCTTCACCACCTCGGCCAGACCGCTGCGGTAGCCGCGTTCTGCTTCGGTCTTCAGGTAGTCGACGTCGCACAGCACGCGCGCTGGCTGCCAGAACGCGCCGACGGCGTTCTTGGCCTCGCCCAGATCCACGCCGGTCTTGCCGCCCACCGAAGCGTCGACCATCGACAGCAGCGTCGCGGCGATCTACCTGCGCTCAGTGAGCTGGAT
>DATLIL010000389.1:0-8227 GCA_035539475.1 Polyangiaceae bacterium | reverse complement strand
GGGGTGGTACGCGACGCGGACAGCGCCACCACGACGGGTGAGCTCGGCCGCGACTGCATCACGGACGCGGAGTGCGGCGAGGGCCTGATTTGTGTCACTCGCGACGACGTGGACACTCTGGGCGGCGCTCCCCCCAAGGGTCTCTGTACGGCTGCGTGTCCCTGCGAAGACGGCGCTGACGGCACGATCTGCTCGGACGACCCCTGCCTCGAGTTCTCCGCCAACGCCTATTGCATTCCCTTCACCGCCGGCGACACGGGCTACTGCCTCGAGGGCTGCGCCTTCGACCAGGGCCTGACGCCGAAGTGCCACGACCGCATCGAGAGCGTGTGCACCGGTGTTGCCTTCCAGGAGCTCGACACGGACTGCACGGACAACCTCGACTGCGGCGCGAACGAGGCCTGCTTGAGCGGTGTATGCAACGCCGTGCTCACCGTCTGCTTGCCGAACTGCGGCAGCGACGCGGATTGCGACGACGGTCTCTTCTGCGATCCGTTGACGGGCCTGTGCATGGAAGACCCGCCGACGGGCAAGGGCGTCAACGAGGCGTGTGATCCCGCCGCGGATCCCGACGAGTGCGCGAGCGGTTACTGCTCGGTGACCTACATGCACGAGGACGAAGGCACCTGCAGCGGCTTCTGCAACCTGGGTCACCCGTTCTCCTGCGGCTACACCGGCGAGGGCAAGGCGGACGCGGCCTGTTTGTTCGGCACCGTTCTCTCGGGCGAGGCGAGCGAGGTGGGCGATCTCGGCGTCTGCGGTCAGCTCTGCGACTGCGACGACGAGTGCACCGCGACTGGCGAGGTCTGCCGCCCATTCGGCGATCCGGTCTTCGAGGAGCTCTGGCAGCGCGTCGGCTACTGCGTGCCGATCGTCGAAGGCGGTACCTTCACGGCCGATGACGCGATTGGTCCTTGCGGCGCTGGAGGCGGTGGTAACACCGGCGGAGCGGGCGGTATGCCGTCCGGTCAGAGCGGCGCGGCCGGGGCTCCCGTCGACATGGGTGGCGCCGGCGGCGCTCCTGCGGCGGGTGCTGGCGGTAACTGAGCGACCTCGGGCTCGAGGCGTAACGCGACGATGATCCTCGCTCCCGCTGCGGTGGGGGCGGGGAACGACGCGACCGCAAGACGGCGTTCGACGCACGCCGTGGCGAGACCGTGCGGAAAGTTGGTCTCGACCTCCGTCACACGGCTCACGCTGCCCGACGCGGTCAGGGTGAGCTCCACGGCTAGTCGGCCCCAGAGTGCCCGGTCCCTGGCCCGCGCATCCGTCAGGCAGCGCGTGAGCTCCGAGCGAAGACCATTCAGCGCCGACTCGAGCGCCGCCGCAGGCGCTGGCAGCTTGGCCTCTGCCGCCGCGGCAGAGACGGGCGCGGGCGGGACCTCGGCGTCACCCGGGTACACCGCGATCTCCCAATCAGCGTCGACTTTCCGCCCCGGCGCTGGAAAGCGCATCTTCCTGAGCGCGCTCACCAGGCATTGGCGGACCTCGGCGTCGGACAGATCGCCGCCGAGCCTGCGTGCGCCGAGCACGCTGCCTGCCTTGCCGAGCGTGGTACGGATCCGCGTCTTGCCACTCAGTGATTGCTGACGGCGCAGGCCCGGCTCGTAGCAGGCGCGGATGAGCCAGTAGCCGTGACGGCGGGCGTGGGCCTGAAGCGGCGCGAGCTTGCCTTTGAGCCGCGGTGCGAGCTGTTCCAGCGTAACGACCACGCGCGGCGCGGGATGAAACTTGGGATCGTTCGCGGGGTGCGCTGGATCGCTCGAGCCACCCACATTGTAGCGGGCCAGCGTTTCCGTGTTCTCGAGCACGGCGAGCTCCGCCGTCGCTCCCGGCCGTGCGCCCGGCGCGTAGATCGGCTCGAACGTCACGACGCTCCGGGGAGGCTCGGCGTGAAGGCGCGACGTGACGACGCTCTGACTGATCAGCGCCAGAAGAATCGAGAAGCTGGCACTGTGGCCGAGGCGCATCGGCCGTGAAGCTAGCTTTACGCCGCGGCGCGGGCGAGCGAAAGTGTGCGGTCGGAGGACGAGTGATGAGCGACGAAGCGAGCTTCGAGCTAGGCAGTGCTTTTGCGGCGGGCGAGATCTCGGGCAGCTTGGGTCTGGGGCCGCTCGAGGCTCAGTACGAGGAGCTCTTCGGCGAGGTCCTTGCGGACGGCGTCATCACTCCCGAGGAGCGCGAGCGCCTGGAGAAGGCAGCCGACAACCTGGGGCTCGATCGCATCAGGCTGCTGAAGCTCGAGCAGGCGATGCTGGCGGCGTACCAGGCGCGCCACAAGGTCGAGATCATCGAGCACTACCAGGAGCCGGCCGCGTCGCTCGTGCCGCTGAAGGTAGAGGCCGAAGGCGACGCCGGGCGCACGCTCTTGCTCAAGCGTATCGAGCAACTCGAGGCCCGGGTGCACGAGCTCGAAGAGGAGCTCAAGCGTGCCCAGGCGGCGATCAACGTCGAAGTCGATCTGGGTGAGCTCGAGACGCACGCCGCACAGGCCAGTGAGGACCCGGAGGAAGTCTGGCGCCGCGTGCGCCGCAATCCGACCGACGCTGAGCCGCTGCGCGAGCTCTACGCGATCTACGAAGCTCGTGGCGAGCAGGACAAGAAGTGGTGTCTCGCGCAGGCGCTCTCCGCCCTGGGCGCCGCCTCGCCGGAGCAATCGGCGCTGTTCGAAGAGCACCGCGGGCACACCCTGATCTCTCCGCGTGCTGGCCTGTCGGCGAGCGCCTGGCACGATTTCCTGTTTCACCCCGAGGAGGAGGTGCTCACCGGTCAGATTTTCAGCCTGATCGCTCCGGCCGTTCTCGTGGGGCGGGTCACCACGCTGCGCCGCGACGGCAAGCTGCACCAGCCTCCGCCGAGCGGGCGTCAGGACGCGAACAAGGCCACGATCACGGCCGTGCGCGCCGTGCCCTGGGCCGCCGCCATTCTTGGCCTCGCGCCGCCTCCAATCTTTTTGGAGAAGGACCGCGACGCTGGCTTCGAGCACATCCCGGGCGTGCCGCCGCTCACCGTCGTGGGCAAGCGCGTGCTGTCGGGGCGCACCCACCACGAGCACGCCTTTCTGGCTGGCAGGCACCTCAGCTTCTACCGCCACGAACACTTCGTCAAAACCCTGTTTTCCGCGGTGCCCGATCTCGAGGACCTGTTCCTGGCCGCGCTCGTCATCGGCAATCCCGGGCTGCCCATCGCCGAGGGCATACGCCAGCGCGTGCAGCCGATCGCTCAGGCCATTTCGCCCATGCTCGAGCCGGCGCAGCTCGACGCCTTGCGCGGCTGCTTCCTGCGCTTCGTCGAGGAGGGTGGCCGGACCAACCTGCAGCGCTGGAGCGCGGCGGTCGACAAGACGGCCTGCCGCGCGGGCATGCTGCTCGGCAACGACCTCACCGCGGCGCTCGGCCTGCTCGAAGCCGAGGAGGGCAAGCTCGGTGAGCTCGGTCGCGACCTCATCGCGTTCGTCGCCAGCGAGCGCTACTTCAAGCTGCGGCGTCAGCTCGGTATCGCGATCGAATCCTGATCCGGGCGCAGGAGTTCCGTCGCCAGCAGCGTCGCGGCCACGACCCCGACGGGTAGCGACACGAACACGCAGCAGGGCAGCCAGAAGAACGGCAGCATGCCCAGACCGAAGCCCAGGACCGCGCCCGCGTGCCGCCGCATCAGGCCGAGACGCTCGCGTACGCGCATGCCGCGCAGGGTGAGGGGATAGTCGAGCAGGCCCCAGCTCATGCCGAAAGCGCCGGCCAGGAGCTTGATCGCGATCCAGAGCGGTGCGAGCGCGGGCACCAGCAAATCCAGAACCAGCGCGAGCAGCAGCAGCGGTGTTACCAGGGCCAGGCCGACGACGGTCGCGCGCAGCCCGCACCAGAGCTCGTTGAGAAACGTCTGTGGCGCACGCGGGGGAGCACCGAGGTCGGCCTCGACGCGTGTGACGATGCGCTCGAGGGCGGGCGCGCTGAGGGGCGGAGTGACCACGAGCGCGGTCCAGACCGCTGCCGCCCCGGCCAGCACGGTGAGGGTCCAGGTGGCGAAGGTCGAGAACGACTCTGACCAGGGCGGAAGCGCCCCCGCCAGCCAGGGCTTGAGCCAGTGGATGCTGGCGCTCAGGCCGAGCGCCGAGAGCAGCGCCCACACGAGCATCGGGACCGCCGCCGCGGGCCAGGCGCCGGGCCGCTGCAAGAGCCACGAGAAGCCCGAGAACCCGAGCAACATCGACGGGAAAAATCCGGGCCTCTCACGCTTTGGCTCCACCATTTCGATTTCGCTCGCCTGCGCGGCCAGGCTGTCGCATATACGCCTGGTCCTCCGTTAGGGGAACGCGGTTCTACCCCGGCTCGAGGGCAGGGTTCTCGAGCCCTGAGGCTATGGCGCAAGACGTCTTCGGAATCGTAGGAAGTGTCATCGCCGGGGCCTACCACGTCGAAAAGGTCGTCGCGGAAGGCGGCTTCGGTGTCGTCTATCGTGCCCACCACGGTGGGTTCCGCGCGCCCGTTGCGCTCAAGTGCCTGAAGGTGCCTCAGCACCTGAACGACCAGCACCAGGCCACCTTTCTCGAGCAGTTTCGGGCGGAAGCCGAGCTGATGTTCCGCTTGTCGGCGAGCCTGCCGACCGTGGTTCGTCCGCTGCACGTCGACGCCATGACGACGCCGGACGGGAGCTTCGTTCCGTTCATGGTGCTCGAGTGGCTCGAGGGCGAAACCCTCGACGGCATGATCCGGCGCCGCTACGACGTTGGTGAGCCGCCGATGCCGGCCCACCGGCTCGTCAACATCCTCACGCCAGTCGCGCGGGCGCTCGAGAAGGCTCACCACTTTGCCGGCCCGAACGGCATCGTCTGTATCGTCCACCGCGACCTGAAGCCGGAGAACATCTTCGTGGCCCGCGTCGCTGGCGACGAGGTGGTCAAGATCCTCGACTTCGGCATCGGCAAGGTGAAGAGCGTTGCCAATCAGGTCGCCGGGCGCGCCAGCCAAGAAGCGGGCGGGATCTCCTCGTTCACGCCGGCCTACGGCGCGCCGGAACAGTGGGTACCCAAGAAGCTCGGACAGACGGGGCCATGGACCGACGTCTGGGGTCTAGCGCTCACCATGGTCGAGGCGCTGGTGGGCTACCCCGTCATCGACGGCGACCACCAGGCGATCATGGGGACGACGCTCGATCCCGCGCGCCGGCCCACGCCGCGCGCCGAGGGCATCGAGCTCGGCGATGCTGCCGAGCGCGTGTTTGCCAAGGCGCTCGCCGTCGATCCCCGTGAGCGTTACGGGAGCGCCGGGGACTTCTGGAACGATTTGCTCGCGGCGCTCGACGTCGACGAGAACGGCAAGAAGCTGCCTCCCAAGTCGCCGGCGCCGAGTGAGACCCGCGTTGCCGGTACGCCCCAGGGCGCGCGTACCCCCCCATCGGTACCGAGCCTCCGCCCCGGTGCCCCCGGCGGGGTAGAAAACAGCTCGCTGGCGATGGACCTCTCGGCTCAGCCGCTGTCGCAGCGCTCCGGCGCCGTGTCGGAGACTCGCTTCGCGGGCAGCGGCGCTGGGGGCGAGATCCCCGATCTCGACGTGGCTCGTGCCCGGCCCGATCCCACGCGCCTCACCGGAGGCGACACCGGCAACGGACACCGCAACCGAGAGTTCGAGGAGGTCCCCGCGTCGGGCTTCGAGCTCGCGCTCGACTTGCCCGAGGACGACGAGTTTCATCGGCGCTCGTCCCCCGGGCGCGGCCCGTCGTCGCTGCCTCCGCTGCCTGCCGCCTCGCCCTCCACGACGGGCTCGTTCCCACCGTCGAGCAAGCGTCCCCCCGAGCCTCGCGGCGCCGTCACACCCTCGCCCAGCCTGCGACCACCGATGGCGGCTGCCGGGCAGTCGCGATCCAGCCTCGCGCCAGCGCAGCGCGCCATGCCGTCCCTCGGCTCGGTCCCGCCCGCAGAGCAGACGATGTTCCGGCGCATGCTGCCGGGGCTGATCCTGGTCGGGCTGAGCATTGTGATCACGATCGCCGATCAGGCCTACTCAGCGGCCACGACCGAGATGTTCACGCTCGGCCCCTTGCGCGCCACATGGATTGCTGCGGTGTTGCTCTTCGCGGGGCTCGGGCTGCTCGCGTACCGCGCGCTGCCGCGTTCTTGAGCCGTTTCCAGCACTGAAAAAACTCGCGTGACGACAGGGCGCACTTACACCAGCGCCGCGACAGGAGTGTCAGGGGAAGCTGCCGCACGCTGCGGCTGAAATGGCTCGAATCGCGCCACATCGCCTCGATTCTCGGCTGCCTCCACGCGAACTGCGGTCCGGCACGATCCTCGCAACGTCTCGCGGCAGGGACCTGCAATGCGACGTTCACGAGCACGCAAATTCCAGCCACCGGCCAGCGGCCAAGTCCCGCTCGGCTGTGGCCCGAGCCATGAGCTCGTGGAACGTGCACGCCGGCACCTGCGCAAGGGCGAGCAGCGTCGCGCCTGGTTGGTGCTGCAGGAGGCCTGCTGCATGAGCAGCGACGACGCGCGGATCTGGGCCCTGTACGCCGCGCACTCCCGACGCATGAATCGCCTCGACGAGGCGGAGAAGGCGTTCGCGCAGGCGCTCTACCTGCGCGAGCGGCAGCGCGACGAGGCTCGCGCCACGGTGCTCCGCCGCATCCTCGAAGAGCTCCGCAGCGCTCGGCGCGCCGCCTGAGTCTCAGGGCGTGGGCGCTGCGCCCGGCTTGCTCGCGGCCTCGGGGCGCTCGCGGAAGGTGAGGGTCGAGGCGTCGAAGCTGCGCAACGTGTTCCGGATGCAGAACGGGCAGAACCAGCCGACGTCGAAGCGTTCGCCGCCCGCGTGCGTGGCAATGGCCGGCGCCGCAAGCTCCCGGTTACGGCGCGGATCGCGCGCGTAGCCATGGACGACCACCCGCTGCTCGTCGAGCTCGGCGCCGAGGGTTGCCTGGCATTCGCAGCGAGAGATCACGAGGGCCGTCTTCATGTCACCCGCCTCTTAGCCAATGGGCCGGCGCCGCGTCAACGCCCTTTGCCAGCGACCCTGGAAGCGGTATGCTCGGGTCTCCTCAGCGGGACTAGCTCAGTTGGTAGAGCACGAGCTTCCCAAGCTCGGGGTCGCGCGTTCGAACCGCGTGTCCCGCTCCAGAGAAAACGTCGGATCGAAATCCGGCGTTTTCTCGCATTGGGGGATGCTGCGTACCCCAAGCGGGACAGGGCTAGGGCAACGCACAATAGGCGACCACCGGCCAGCATTCCAAGTGACAGGTGTTGCCCTCACATCGCTGGTGGCAGGGTCCGCTCCGGCACTCTCCGTCGTAGGTACATGTCTCGCCGGTCGCGAGCAGCGGTACGCACACGCCGCCGCCGCAAAATAGGCCCTCGGCACAACTAGCCGTGCACGCCTCCCCCTCGTTCGGCAGGGGCGGGGTCGCGACGCAGATGTCACCATCGCAGATCGCCACCGCCGGGTCGCAGTCCGTCCGGGTGTAACAGGGGGACGAAGTGCAGGTCGATGCGCAAGAACCGCCAACCGGTTGGTACACGGTCTGAAAGCAGGTGGAGCCGCTGCAGAATACCTCCGCGCTAGCACCGTCGCTCACTTCGGGCAGCGCACAAGAAACTCGGTCTCTGCAAGCTCCGCCTGGCGGAACGACGCCCTTCCAAATGTAGCTACAGACCCTGTTGAGGACCTGTTCCTGCAGAACCCGATCGCCGAGGGCGCAATCAAACTCACGTAGGGCGTTCAGACAGCGTTCAGCGGCGGCGTCGTCAAAGATTGCACCGCTGGCTTCCGCCTCTTGGGAGCCCTGAGCATACAGCGACTCGTACGCCGCCTTGCAGCCGTCCTCTGGCGAGCCGCCGGCCTCCTGGCAGCAGCGCGTCTGAAGCTCGCACCACGTGCTGGCAAAGCGAGCCGGATAGGCGTTGCCGGAGTCATTGTCCTCGTCTGCGTCACAGCCGCTCGCGAGCAGCCACAGGGCGGGCACGACGGCGACGAAACGAAGGGACATCGCGTCAGCATACGCACGTCGGTCGGCTGGACGTCAAGGCGGCACCCACGCCATCACGTGCACGATGCACCCAACTCGAATCAGGCAGGCTTTGAGCTCATTCTGCTCGGCAGTCCCTCGCTGTCGCGTATGCGGGAACCTCGCTGCCGGCTTCGTTCTGCATGGTCGAGGCGGCATCCCCGGCGGGGGAGAGGTGAGCTGAACGGGGGGAATCGCGTGGCCGCGCCGCTGGCGGCTTACGGATTCACGAAAG
>DATLIL010000388.1:0-8151 GCA_035539475.1 Polyangiaceae bacterium | reverse complement strand
GGCGCGCGCCGGCCAGCGCGACGGCACGCTCGACGCGCTGGCCGACTTTCACCAGCGCTTCATCCGCCTGCACCCTTTCCAGGCCGCGAACCAGTCGGTGTGCATGAACATCGTCGGCTACGTGCTCGCGATCTCGCACGGCGCAGGCATCCCGCACCTCATCCTCGATCACCTCGCCCTGCGCCTCACACCCGCCGCCTACCGACGTGTCTTCCGCCTCGCGGCGCAGGGCTACGTCCAGAGCGGCGCCCCGGTCGAGCGCTGGCGCGTCCTCGGCGAGCGCAAACATCGCTTCTTCGACTTCGTGCAGCGCGTCTCCGCCGCACCGACTCCCGCGCAGGCGGAGTGGCTCGTGAAGAACGAACCGGAGAACGCGCGCCTGGCGCTGATTCAGGTCTAGGGAAAGACCCAGGCGTCGAGCTCGAAGCCGGTGCTCGTGGCCGTCTGCGCCGTGCTCGGCAGGCCCGTGGCGGGGACGTAGCCGGCAGGCACGTTGCCGAAGACCAGCCGCGGCGGCTGGAACGGCTGACGGCGCGGATCGTCCTCCATGAGCAAGCTGCTCGGCAGCAGCGCCTCGATGCCGAGGCTCGCCGGATTTCCGTCGACGTGACAGCTGCGACAGAAGGCGTTGGCCGAGGTGTCGGGCCGAGGCGTGCCGTACACGAGGGTGGCCTCGGGAGCGAGAACGGAGTGACGAACGGAGCTTGCCCCGGCGGGTACAGCACCGAGGTGCGCGCCAAGCTCGCTGGCGTAGTCGACGAAGCAGGCATACTTCGCGAACGACGGCTGTGCCGCGAGCGTAAGCCGCGAAGAAAGCGCATCGTGTGACGCGGCCGGGTAACGGCTGGCCGCGTCGGCCCAGTCTCCGCTGTAACCCTCGGGCAGCCCGATCAGCGTGCCGCGCGCGTGGTTGCAGGCAGACTCGGGATCGGGACGCCGCAGGATGACCTTCACCTCGTCGACCCAGCCTCTCACGCCCGCGGCGCCCGGCGCCGAGCCGACGCGGAAGGTACCCGTCGACAGGCGGAACAGCGCCGTCGCGCCCGTCCAGCTGTCGAGCAGGAAGCCGTCGAGGTAGAGCTCGACCTGCGTGCCGCCGCCGTCGACGACGAAGCCCAGGTGGCTGAAGCCCTTGTAAGCCAGCGGTTTGGACGCCGGTAGCAGGGCAGTGTGCAGCGTGACGCCGCCAGAGCTCACGTAGCGGACGGCGTGACGGCCCACGACGTCGATGCCGCTGCCATCCGGGAAAGTGAGCAGGCGCCGGGCCGTCGTGTCGTCAGAGAAGCGGCTGTCGACGAAGAGGGAGGCGTAAAACGGCACGTTGCCGATGTCCTGCGGCTGCGCACCGACCGTGTACTCGATGGTGTCGTCGCTGCCGTCGAGCCACAATCCCTTGCCGCGGACGCCGCCGAGCGCCGCGGGCTCGAGCCGCCCACCGCCCGTCACGCGGCCGTACGCCGGCACCGCCCAACGCTCACTCGGCGCCGTCGCGGCGTTCTGCACGCGCACCTGCTCGTTGTCCGAGAAGCCCGAGCCGTTTTGCAGCGAGGTCCTCACGAAGCCGTCGTGGTAGTAGAGCTCCTTCGGCATCGCGCCGCCGCTGAAGCTCTGGGAGCCCGCCATCTCCGAGAAGATGAAGACGTCCGGATCGAGGTAGTCGTCGAACGCGACCTCGTCAGAGCCACGCCCGGTGTTCATCGTCCAGACCACGTCGCGCACCGTGAGCGGCCGCGCATTCGGCACGTGGTTGAAGAGATTCTCGAGCGAGTCGATGAAGCTGGTGTTGGCCGGCGATCCTGCGGGCCAGCCCGCGCTCCCCGAATTGAAGCGGCCTGAACCCAGGCGCACGTCGCCGGATTCGGTGCCCAGGGGGCCGGTGCCCGGCTGGTACAGGCTGACCATGCGCTGGTCGTCGTCGGCGATGCGCAGACCGTAGTCGATGTTGTTCAGCAGGTTGTCGAGCAACACCATCTTGCCGTGCGTCCACAGGCCGGCGACGGACACGCCGCGCGTGTTGCTCGCCTCCTCTTCCAGGGCGATGGTCGATGTGGTGGTCGGATTGACGCAGCTCTGCCCGGGCACGCACGTCGCCGGATAGCGCGTCTTCACCGTCCCGGAGCTGCCGTAGAAGAACATGGCCGAGACCGAGGTGAAGAACAGGTTCTTTCCCCCGCGATCGATCCAGGGATAGCTGCCCTTGAACTCGACTCCGTCGGGCACCACGGCGCCCTCCGGATCACGGAAGGGAACGCGGGCGAAGCCGTAGCGCTCGTTCACCGCGGAGTCGTAGGGCGCGTGAGAGATCGGGTAGAGCTGCGTCCACTGCGTCACGTCGCAAGGCGAAGCAGAGGGATTGCCCGGCGAATACACCATGTTGTAGCTGCCGGTCACCGGCCCCGTGGAGCTCGGCCACGTGAACTGCGAATCTGGAGTGCGCGCCACCAGCAGGTGTCCGTCGCTGGTGATCATCGGCTCGAGGAAGCTGAAGATCGGCCACGTTGGCCCCTTCACCGGGGTGCCGGCAGTGATGCTGCCCAGCCTGGCGTTCGCCGTCTTCGGATTGTCGACGCGCACCGAGAGCGGTGTGCCCCAGAGCTCGACCGACGTCTTGCCGTTCGCGCCCACGTAGTTATATGCCGCGATCACGGTGAGCGAGTAGCAGTCCGAGCTGCCGCAGGCAGTGGGGTTGGTGGTCACGCTCGCTTCCGGGAATGCCGACGACGCGTCACACAGCGTGCGGTTCGTCACCACGCCGCGCCCGAGCGACGCGTCGTGCCGGTGCAGGCTCGACTCCGTGAGGCCGAAGTTCACCGCGGTCGTGGAGGCCAGCATCGTCGCTCCGGGAGCGTTGGCTGCGATTGGCGAGGTCAGCTTCTCCGGGGTGAACAGGTAGAACACCGGCTTGTTGTCCGGAGCCTTCACGTTCATGGCCACGCGCCCGTCCGCGCTGGTCCGGAAGGGGGGAACGACGGGCCGCGTGTACTGCCCACCGACGATCATCGCGACGTCGCGCGCGAACGCGGGAGCCTCCGGCAGGGAGCTATTCAGCGCCTCAGCGACGACGGCGGTCGCCTCGGTTTCGCCCGGAGAGCTCGGCTGGTCGAACGCCACGCAAGCGGACAGGCCAAGAGGAACGAGGAACAGGGAGCGAAGCCGAGAATGAGCCGCATTCGAAAAGCGCATGTGCGAGCAGCGCCCCGTGCAAGGGACATGCCCGCAAAGAATGGCCGCTTTTCCTGCGGTTCTTTGCCGCCTTCGACTGGCGTCAGTCGTCCGCGGACGTACGCGCGGACGGTTTGGACGGCTAGCGACAGTGAATCGTCACCGAAACCGGATTGCTGTGCAGGCCCTGCGCGTCGGAAGCGTTGAAGGTCCAGGTCACGTCGTACTGTCCGCGGTCCGCGTAGCAGCTCAGCGTGAAGCCGCTCTGCACGACGGCGGGATCATCGACCTTCCAGTCGAAGCCGTGGCCCGGCTTGTCGCCCCAGGCGTGAAGCTGCAGCGGATAGCGACCCGGGCCGGCAAAGCGCACGGTGCCAGCCGTGCTGGCGCCGAGCGCCACGTCCGTCTGCTCCACGTTGACCTCGCTGACGGTGAGGCCGCTGGGAGCGCGCCCGGTGCACTCGATCGGAACGACGACGTCGTTGCTCTTGACCCCGCGCTGATCGCGCAGCGCAAAGGTCCAGCGCACGACGTGCGGCCCCCGATCGGCGTAGCAGCCAACGAAGAGGCCGGCATGCCCCGAGCGCGGGTCTTCCACGACGAAGTCGAAGCCGTAGCCGTCGGTATCCGAAGTCCCTTCCACGCGAGCAGGTCCAGGCGACTTGATGTTGAAGTCGAGCGTTCCGTCGACGTACTGCCCACGGTCGAGTGCCTTGACGGCGAACCTCACCGCCGAGAGTCCAGGAGCGTCCGACGGTGCAGCCGGCGCCGGTTCTGCTTTGGTCGTGGCGCCGCGCCGGATCTTCTGGATCTCCGCAAGAAGCTGCATCGCACTCTGGGCGTCGAGCTGCTTCAGCTTGTCCTTCAACGTCAGCACGGCAACGTAGGAGTCGTCAGAAGCCTGACGCTCGGCGCGGTACTCGGAGACCGTGAGCTTGCAGGTGTTGAAGTCGTTGCACAGCGCGACGCGCTGTTCCTTCAGCAAGGCGACGAGGTCGTCCGCCTGGCGCAGCGCCTGCTCGGTGAACGACCCGGAAGCCTCGACCGGCCCCACGCCGAGGTCTCCCGAGATGGAGACCCCCTCGTAGCGCAGGGCCACCTTGCTGCAGTCCTCGCGCACGATCTTACCGATCGGCGCCGAACACTCGTACTCCTGATAACCAGCGTCTCCCGACCTGGCGTTCGCGCCGTCCCCGGCGCAAGCAGGAACCAGCAACAGAGCGACCAGGCAGTGACGCCAGCTCACGGTCACTTGTCGACGACGATTTCGACGCGGCGGTTGTTGGCGCGGCCCTCGGCGCTGTCGTTGTCGGCCACCGGGCGCGACGAGCCGTGGCCCGCCGCCTTGGTCTTGTCGGACGGCAAGCCGCGGCTGATCAGGTAGGAGCGCACGCTCTCGGCGCGGTCCTGGCTCAGCGCCTGGTTCTTGCTCAGGCTGCCACGGCTGTCGGTGTGCCCCTCGACGGTGATGGTCTTGAAGGGCTGCTCGAGCAGCGCCTTGGCCACCTCGTCGAGCTTCTGGCGGGCGATCGGCAGGAGGTCGTACTTACCCGTGGCGAAGAGCACGGCGCCGGATAGCGTGATGACGACCTTGTTCGCTTCTTCTTTGACCTTGGCGATCTCGTTCAAGCTGGCCAGGGCGGCCGCGGCGCGCTTCTCGGCGTCCTGCCGCGCCTTGCGCTCGGCTTCGAGCTCGGCCTTGGCCTTGGCCACCTCGGCCTTGCCCGTGGCGCGCTCACGCTCGAGCTCGGCCTTGGTCTTGTCCAGCGCGTCGAGCTGACCTTCCTTGAAGCCCTTGTCGGCTGCGCCGCGAGCGCGCTCAGCCGCTTCGCGACCGGCTTCGGCGTCAGCCAGCTCGATACGGCGCAGCGCCACGTAGGCGAGATCGACCGTGATCGGATCGTCGCCCTCTTCCTCGAAGCTCTGCTCCGCCTTGTCGAGGGCCTGCTTGCCGGTGTCGAGCTGCGCGGGAGCGAGCTCCTTGGCCTGGCTGGCCGCGACGCGCTTGTAGGCCGCGCGTGCATCGCTCAGCTCCTTGGGCGGCAAGGTACTGCCGCAGGCAACGCAGAGCAGGATCGTGAGCAGAGAGGCGTTCATCTTGGTCGCTTTCATCACTTGCCCTTCTTCTGCAGCCGCTCGAGCTGCTCACTAGCTTCCGCCGCTTCGGCTTTGGACTTGGTTTGCTTCGAGAGAGACAGCGCGAGCTCGGCGTCGGCTTGCGCGCGCCAGAGCGCTCGCTCGGCTTCCTCGTTGTCGCCTTCTTCGATCAAGTGCTCGGCGGTCGCGATGCCCTCTTTGGCGAGCTTGAGGTGCAGCGCTGCCTTCGGATCCTCCGCGGCACCACCGACCTCGGCGCCGCTCGCAGCGGCCTTGGCGCTCGTCAGTTGCTCCTGCGGAACGGCAGCTCCGCCACAAGCAGCGAGCGTCGAAAACGCCCCCAATACAAACCAGTAAACCGGTGAAAGCCGCGTCATCGCAGGCCAGTATATCCGAATGGGTGGTTCGGAAAAGTACGCTCTACAGCCGCGAAACACGCAGTTTGGTCGGGCGTTCGGCTCCCGGGGTGAATGTGGTAGCGTCGACGCTCGTGTCGCTTTGCGGGACCACCGCGAGGCTCGACGAGGTGGTTATTGACGGATCTCGGCAGTCCCAAGAGCGCGCTATTCGCGGCGATCTTGCAGGAGACGAGCGACCTCGTCGGAACCTCGGACGCTTCGGGGCGTGTCTTGTTCTTGAACAGCGCGGCCCGGCGCGCGCTTGGGTTGAGCGAAGACGAGGACGTCTCACGCCTGCACCTGCGCGACGTACATCCGGCCTGGGCGGCCAAGCTCGTGCTCGAGACCGGCATTCCAGAAGCCTGGAAAAATGGTGTCTGGCGCGGCGAGACGGCGCTCTGCCTGGCGGGTGGTCGCGAGCTCCCGGTGTCACAGGTGATCACGGCCCATCGCGGCCCCGACGGTGAGCCCGAGTTCCTCGCGACCATCGCACGTGACACCAGCGAACAGAAGCAGAGCGAGCAGGCGTTGCGTGACGCGAACCGCCAGCTTCGCAACGCCAATGCACTGCTGACCGCGATCGTGCACAACGCGCCGGCCGTGGCCATCCAGGGTTACGACGAGGATCTGCGGGTCACGTTCTGGAATCCGGCCTCGGAGCGCTTTTACGGCTTCCGCGCCGCCGAGGCGCTCGGCAAGCGCCTGGCCGAGCTGATCTTCACGCCGAGCCAGGCAGAAGAGTGGGAGACGCTGGTCAGGCAAAGCATCGCGACCGGGCTGCCGTTGCCGCTGCAGGAATGGGAGACCCACGATCAGTCCGGAGCATCGCGCTGGATCCTGTCGTCGAGCTTTCCGGTGCTGGTCACGGGCACGTCGGAGCCGGGCGCGACCCGGCTCGTGTGCATGGACGTCGACATGACTGCGCGCATTCAGGCCGAGCAGCGCCTGCTCGCCTCGACGGAAGCACAGCGAACGCTGGAAGAGCAGCTCGTTCACGCACAGAAGCTCGAGAGCGTGGGCCGCCTCGCCGGAGGTGTAGCTCACGACTTCAACAATCTACTGACCGTGATCCTCGGCTATGTGTCGCTGGCTTCCGATCAACGAGCCACTGACGTGGAGCTGCGCGGGGGGCTGCGACAGATCCACGAAGCTGCCGAGCGCGGCGCCACGCTGGTCGGCCAGCTCCTGGCTTTCGCGCGGCGCCAGATCCATCAGCCCCGCCCGGTCAACCTGCGCGAGCTCGTGGCGCGCCTCCAGCAGATGTTGAGCCGCCTGATCGGCGAAGACGTGCGCCTGGAAACCCGCGCCGGTGATCTCGTGGTCGCGGCCGATCCCGGCCAGCTGGAACAGGTGCTGGTCAATCTCGTGGTCAACGCCCGTGACGCCATGCCGCGTGGCGGCCTGCTGACCATCCGGACCACGACCCTGTCCGTGGAGGGCGACGCCGCCAGGACCTTCGACGTCGCCCCCGGCGAGTACGCCGAGCTCGTCGTGAGCGACACCGGCAGCGGCATGAGCGACGAGGTGCGCCGGCGGGTGTTCGAGCCTTTCTTCACCACCAAGCCATTCGGCGAGGGCACCGGCCTGGGTCTGGCCACCTGCTACGGCATCGTGCGCCAGCACCAGGGCGTGATCTGGGTCGACAGCGAGCTCGGCAAGGGCAGCAAGTTTCATATCCTCTTGCCTTTGACCGAAGCAGCGCCGAAAACAGCGATCGTGGAAGAGGGACCGCCCAAGCTCGAGCGCAGCGTGACGGTAATGGTCGTCGAAGACGAGCCGGAAGTACGCAACGTGACACTGCGCATTCTCAAGCGCGAGGGCCTCAACGCGATCGGCGCCGCCAGCCCCGACGAGGCGCGAGCGCTGATGAAGAAACACGGCCGCGAAATCGAGGTCGTGATCAGCGACATCGTCATGCCCGGCATGAACGGCCCCGATCTCGTCGCCGCCCTGCGCACCGAGGTACCCGAGCTACGCGTGCTCTTCGTCAGCGGCTACGCCACGCACGCCGCCGTCACCACCGATGGCGATCCCCGCACTGCGCTCCTGCCGAAGCCCTTCAGCCCCGGTTCACTCGTGGGAGCCCTGGCCAAGCTGCTCAAAGCCTGAGGGCCCGAGGAATTGGGTCGGCTCTTCTGGTGAACACGCCGTCGACGGCAATGCCTGTCGCCCCGTATGGCAGCCATAGAACGCGACAGGCAGCGCCATTGCGCTGTGTTCCCCACAAACAAGCAAACGGAAACATCCCCCCCAAGGCCGTTCATTCGCACAGCGCCGTCGGGTTTGCGCGAAGCCCGCGTCAGCGGGCTGAGCCGGAACCACCTGCGGGTCTTGCCCCAAGCAGATCACGATCCTCGACTGAGACCCGAGTCACGACAAGCTGACCGAACAGGCGCGGCTTTCCAACAAAACGCCCGGAAGGCCAAGCACCCATGCGGAGGCACTCCGCAAAACAAAAACAAACCGCGAGGCCGCGCGCAGCGCGGCCGAGCAC
>DATLIL010000387.1:0-4947 GCA_035539475.1 Polyangiaceae bacterium | reverse complement strand
GCTCCGACCAGTCGCGTGAGCTACACGGATCTGGCGACGCCGGACATCCTGGTTCGGCGAAATGACGCCTTCACCCGGCTGCTGCAGCGCTGCGAACGCCTGCCGCCCGTGACGTGCGCGATCGTCCATCCCTGTGATCGAGACAGCCTGCTCGGGCCGATCGAAGCCGCGAAGCGAGGGCTGATCATCCCCATCCTGGTCGGCCCGGAAGAGAAGATCCGCGCCGTCGCCGACGCGGAAGGTCTCGATCTCGCGCCCTATCAGCTCGTCGCCACCGAGCACAGCCACGCCGCGGCGACCAAGGCCGTGGCCATGGTGCGGGCGGGTGAAGCTCAATCTCTGATGAAGGGGAGCCTGCACACGGACGAGCTACTCAAGGCCGTCGTCCCCTCGGCGACGGGGCTTCGGACAGCGCGCCGCATGAGCCACGCCTTCTTGCTCGACGTGCCGACCTATGCCAGGCCGGTGATCATCACCGACGCCGCCATCAACATCGCGCCGATCCTCGAGGAAAAGGCGGACATCGTGCAGAACGCCATCGACCTCGCGCGCACGCTGGGCGTCGCCAGTCCGCGGGTCGCGATCCTGGCGGCGGTCGAGACCGTCAACTCGAAGATGCAGTCGACGCTGGACGCGGCGGCGCTGTGCAAGATGGCCGAGCGCGGGCAAATCAAGGGCGGCATCCTCGACGGCCCGCTCGCCTTCGACAACGCGATCAGCGAGCGCGCGGCGGCGATCAAGAAGATCCGCTCCGACGTCGCGGGCAAGGCCGACATCTTGCTGGCGCCGGATCTCGAAGCGGGCAACATGCTGGTCAAGCAGCTGCAGTACCTGGCTGGCGCCGACGCCGCGGGCATCGTGCTCGGCACGCGCGCGCCGATAGTCCTCACCAGTCGCGCCGACACCGTGCGGGTGCGCCTCGCGTCCACCGCCGTGCTCAAGCTGGTGGCGCACGCGCAGAGCGGAGTCCTCGGCGATGGCTGAGCAAATCCTCGTCCTCAACGCCGGCTCGTCGAGCCTCAAGTTCCAGGTCTTCGAGCTCGCGGGCGAGCTCGTGCCCCGGCTGCGCGGGCAGATCGAGGGCATCGGCAGGGCTCCTCGCTTCGTGGTCAAGGACGCCCGCGGCCGCGAGCTCGTCGCACGGAGCTTGAACGAGTCCGAGGGTCGGGATCACACGGCCTGTCTCGCGTTCCTGGGGTCGTGGTTGAGCGAAGAAGCGGGAGGCGACGCCGTGGCTGCGGTCGGGCATCGCGTGACTCATGGTGGCAGGGATTACGCGGCGCCAGTGCGCGTCGACGCGCGAGTGCTCGAACGTCTCGAGGCGCTCGTCCCGCTGACGCCGCTGCACCAGCCGTTCAACCTGGCGCCGATCCGCAGGCTGCTCGAGCTCTGGCCGGACGTGCCGCAGGTCGCCTGCTTCGATACGGCGTTCCACGTCACTCAGCCGACCGTTGCCAAGCTGTACGGTTTGCCGAAGCGCTTCTTCGACCAGGGCATCCTGCGCTACGGCTTCCACGGCTTGTCCTACGAGTACATCGCGCAGAGGCTGCCAGTGGAGGCGCCCGAGATCGCGCGCAAGCGGGTGGTGGTGGCGCACCTCGGCAGCGGAGCTTCGATGTGCGCTCTCCAGGCCGGCAGGAGCATCGCCACGACGTTCGGTTTCACGGCGCTCGAGGGGTTGCCGATGGGCACGCGCTGCGGCTCGCTCGACCCCGGCGTCGTCATCCACCTGGCGCGCGCCCATGGCATGTCGTTCGAACAGATCGAGACGCTGCTCTACAAGGAGTCCGGCTTGCTGGGGCTGTCGGGGGTGTCCAACGACGTGCGTGAGCTCCTGGCCTCCACGGAGCCGGACGCGGGGCTCGCGCTGGACTACTTCGTCTACCGCGTGTCGCGTGAGCTCGGCTCGCTCGCCGCGGCCCTCGGCGGGCTCGACGGCCTGGTCTTCACCGCAGGCATCGGCGAAAACAGCCCGGAGATCCGCGCGCGCGTCTGCCAGCAAGCCGCGTGGCTAGGCCTCGAGCTCGACCTCGGCGCCAACGCCGCCGGTGGTCCTCGCATCAGCAGCGCCGGGAGCCGCGTGCCCGTTTTCATGATCCGGACCAACGAGGAGCGCATGATCGCCGAGCACACCCTGCGAAAGCTCGAGAGCTCGAGGGCGGAAACGGCTCCTCCGCCGGCGGCCAGACTACCAGTCCAGGAGCGCAGCTCCCCAAGATAGGCCACCACCGAAGCCGCACAGCATCACGCGCGAGCCAGGCTTCAGGCGCCCGAGGTCCAGCGCCTTTTGCAAGGTCAGCGGGATACTGGCTGCCGCCGTATTGCCGTACGTTTCGATGGTCGTGACGGTCCGTTCCATGGGCAGCTCGAGCGACGCCATGATCGCCTCGATCATGCGCAGGTTGCTCTGGTGCAGGACGAGCAGATCGAGGTCGGCGGGCGTTAGGCCGCGCTGTCCGAGCAGCGAGCGGATGGCTTGAGGCACCTTTTCGACGGCAAAGCCCCAGACCTTGGGGCCGTCCATGGAGAAGGTGTTCAGGCGCCTTTCGAGCACCTCGGCGTCGACCGGCCTGCGCGTACCGCCGGCGGGCACCTCGATGCAGTGGCGGCCGCGCCCGTCGCTGCCGAGCTGAAAATGCACGCGGCGCCCAGGGTCTGCGGTTTGTGTCAGCAGCACGGCTCCGGCTCCATCACCAAAGAAGATGCAGGTACGGCGATCTTCCCAGTTGAGGATCTTCGAGAAAGCGTCGCTGCCGATCACGAGCACGTTGCGGAACTGGGTCGGGTTGGCGAGCATCATGCTCTGAGCCACGTCGAGCGCGAAGACGAAGCCGGCGCAGACCGAGTTCACGTCGAAGGCCGGGCACAGGCGATCGGCGATGCCGAGCTTGTCCTGGATCATGCAGGCGACGGCCGGCTGAGACTGATCAGGGGTCGCGCACGCGACGACGATCAGATCCACGACCGCCTTGTCCACACCCGCGTGACTCAGGCAGCGCAGCGCGGCCTGATAGCCCATGTCGCTCGGCGCCTCGCCCGGCTCGGCGACCCGGCGCTCGCAGATGCCGGTCTTGCTGGCGATCCACTCGTGCGAAGTATCGACTACGCGTGAGAGCTCGTGGTTGGTGAGGGCGCGGGCCGGGACGTAGCTTCCGATCCCGGCGATGCGGATGCCGATTGACTCAGCCATGTCGTTGGGTCCAGTCGCCCGATTCGCGCTCCGCGAGCCAGCGCGTAGCGTCGGGCCAGAGCTTTTTTTGTGCCTTGGCGCTGACCACGAGCCCCACGTGTCCTGCGTCGATGGCCATCGTCGTCACGTTGCGCGAGCCGAGCTTTGGTTTGATGCGCAAGGTCGACGCCGGAGGAACGAGGTGATCTTGCGTCGCGGTCAGCAGCAATACGGGGCAGGTGATCTGGCCGAGGTCTACCCGGCGCTCACCCAGCGCGAGCTCGCCGCGCGTGAGCTCGTTCCGTTGATAGAGGTTCTTGACGAACGCGCGGAAGGTTTCACCAGCAACCGGAATGTTGTCGTTGGCCCAGCGCTCCATCGCGAAGTAGCTCTGCAAGAAGCGGGGGTCGTCCATCTGCTCGAAGAAGCCGACGTTCTTGGCCAGCAGGTTCTGCACGGGTTTCAAGCACAAGAAGACGGACTGCAGGAACGCCGCCGGGCAGTTTCCGTTGGCATCGATGAAGGCGTCGACGTCGAAGTACTCGGGGTCGGTCCACAGGCTGAGCAGGCCCTCCCGGCCCTCGAAGTCGAGCGGTGCGGCGAGCAGCGTGAGGGATTCGACCGAGCTCGGGTTCAGGGCCGCAAACAACGCGGACATCGTGCCGCCCATGCAATAGCCGAGCAGGTGAAGCTTCTGCTGGCCGTGTGCGCGCAAGATGAACTCGACCACACCTTGCAAGAAGCCGCACACGTAGCGTTCCAGGGTGAGTGTGTGATCGGCGGCGGACGGAACTCCCCAGTCGATCAGGTACACGTCGAAGCCGGCCCGGAGGTACTGCTGAACCACGCTCTTGTCGGGCAAGAGGTCGAGGATATAGGGCCGGTTCACGAGCGCGTAGCAGAACAGCACCGGCTGGCGCTGCGTCGCCGGCCGTTCGCGCCGATAGCGCAAGAGCTTCATCGAGCCCGACTGGAACACCACGTCATGGGCCGAGTTGCCGACGCGAGTCGTCAGCGCCGACTGGAAGACATTGGGCAGGCTGAGCAGGCGACGCACGGCCCGCTCTCTCTCGGCGACGAACGCTGCGTGCTCCGCCGCGAGCCGCTGTAGAAGTGGTATGGCCAACGAGCCTTCCTCGCTTCACATCGCCATGCCGCCGTTGACGTCGAGCACGTGTCCGGTGACGAAGCCGGCTGCCGGCGAGGCGAGATAGAGGACGCTGGCGCCGATTTCCATGGGTTCCCCCAGGCGTCCGACCGGCGTCCTGTCGATCACGGCCTGGAGCGACTTGTCGGGCACACCCTCCAGCATCCGCGTCTTGACGAAACCCGGGGCGATCGCGTTTACCGTCACGCCCTTGCTGGCGTACTCGCGCGCCAGCGTCTTGGTCAGCCCGATCAAACCGGCTTTTGCGGCCGCGTAGTTGGCCTGACCGAAGTTGCCCACGCGGCCGACGATGCTGGAGACGTTGATGATGCGACCCCAGCCCCGAGCGGCCATCGAGTCGACGAAGAAGTGCGTCACCTCGAAGACACTGCTCAGGTTGGTGTTGATCACCTCGTCCCAGGACCCGCGATCCATCTTCTTGAAGCTCTTGTCGCGCGTGACGCCGGCGTTGTTGACCAGAATGTCGATGTTCTCGAAGTCCTCCGTGATGCGCAGGCACGTCGTTTCGACGTCGCCGCGCACGCCGATGTCGAAGGCGTAGGCCCGCGCTTCGCGCCCGATCTTCTCGATCTCGCGACACACGCTTTCAGCGGATTCCAGGCCCGAAGGG
>DATLIL010000386.1:0-3670 GCA_035539475.1 Polyangiaceae bacterium | reverse complement strand
GCTCGATGGCGCCTTCAGAAGGTGGGCATCACCTGGCCCGGCTCGCCCGAGATCCCCTAGCTAGCTGCCGCGGCCACGTATCAACCCCCTTATGGGCGAACCCATTGTGGAGGCGCCTCAGGTGAAATACCTCTTCGCTGCTTCGTTGGCCGCGTTCCGGTACTCCGCGCGCTTGCCGTGGTCGGCCTCGGCGAGCGCTGCCATCGTGCGTGGCTCATCGAAGTCACGTACGTAGACAGGCGTCCCGGGCTGCTGTCGCCACGAGTCCGCGAGTGAGCCCGCGTCGACCGCGTCGAAGCCGAGTTCCTCGACCAGGCGAAGGACCTTACCCTTCGCGGTTGCGTCGTCGCCGGCAACAGGGAGCGCGAGCCTCCCCGGCGTCCCCTTCGGCGCCCCCTTCTCGAACAGGCTCTGGTGGCCGATGTTGTTGAACACCTTGAGCACCGGACGGCCGACCTGCTCGCTGACCCAGACGCTCTCGATCGCGCCCTGCTCGATGGCCTCGATGCGTCCGTCGCGCGCTGGGTAGTAGTTGTTCGTATCGAGGACGATGACGTCCTTCGAGACGTTCGCGAAGAGGTCCTTCGGGAGCGCCAGCACGGCCTTCTGCGGGATGGTGATGACGACCACCTCGACGCCCTGCACGACCTCGGCCACGGTGACCGCCTTCGCGCCTGTCTCCCTGGCGAGTTCACGCAGCGTCTCGGGGCCACGCGAGTTGGCGATCAAGACCTCGTGCCCGAGGCTCGTCCAGCGCCGCGCGAGCGTTCCACCGATATTGCCAGCGCCGATGATACCGATCTTCATGGTCATCCTTCTGTTCCTGATTCCGTCGTTTCCTTCAGCAAGATGCGAGCACCTGTGCCCGCACTGCCTTCGTTCGAGTCTTTGATCACGAAGCGGCTCGAGCCGGTCCCCGACGATTGGTGACCTCGTCTGAAACCAGCACCTGCCTCTACCGCGACCGCCGCAAAGGAGTTCCGTCTCCGTGCCTGTCGCAGGGCAGGGTCGAGCCAGGGCTCACAGGGACACGGCACGACATCCTCGAACGCCGTACTCCGCGTCCGGGGTCGTGGTGCAGTCCTCCACCCGCTGCGTGATTGCGGCGACCACCAAGTCACGCTGCTTCGGCGCCGCGCGACTCCGGCGGCCGAGAGCGCCGCCGGCAACCGGAGGTCAGGACATTGGCGCAGGTCGTGTGCGGGCCGCGCGAACTGGCCACCTTCTCGTCATGTCGGCTGAACTCAACGCTCGAACCAGGGTCTTGCCGATGTGGCCAACGCCAATGATGCCGATCTTCATGAGTCCGTTTTCCTTCTGAAGGATGGTTGTCCGATGGGGCCCGGGAACGCATCGGGCGTGGAGCGAGGCGCGACTGGGTCAGAGGTGGAAAGTCACGCTCTGCTCGATTGGAGCCTTGCCGATCCGGTAGCGGTTGGCCGCGGCGGTCACGTCGGCGTAGCCGAAGGAGATGCCGAAGAGCATCTTCGAGGACGGGTCGATGCCGAGCACCTCGCGGATGGTATCGGCATACATCCCGAGCATTGTTTGCGGGATACCGCCGAGCCCGTGAGCGGTGAGGGCCAGCAGGAATGTCTGCGCGTACATGCCGATGTCTGCTGCCACTCGCACGCAGTCGCCGACCTTCGGCATGAACAGGAGAGCGACGTGCGGCGCGCCGAAGAACGCGAGGTTGTACCGCGCAGCGATCCGGCGATCCTCGGTCTCACGCGCGACCCCAATCGCCTGGTAGTAGGCAGCTCCCTGGTCTCTGGCGCGTTGCCGGTAGACGCCGTCGAAGTCATTGAGGTCGAAACCGAAGTCGAGCGTGTACCGCCCGGCCTCGTCGGCTGCGAGGAT
The DNA here is from genome assembly GCA_035539475.1 of Polyangiaceae bacterium. Taxonomy (GTDB): domain Bacteria; phylum Myxococcota_A; class Polyangia; order Polyangiales; family Polyangiaceae; genus PMG-095. The sequence goes on along the minus strand of DATLIL010000386.1, from coordinate 1,810 downwards.
GGCCTGGCTGAGCGCATCACGCTTCCCACCGGACACGATGTGAACCTGCCAGGGTTGCGTGTTGCAGTTCGACGGCGCCCGCTGCGCGTCTTCCAGCACCGAGCGGAGCAACGCGTCGGGCACCGGATCGGGCAAGAAGCTGCGCACGGAGTGGCGATCGCGAACGACGTCGCGGAAAAGGGCTTCGGACATTTCTTGCACCTTCATGCTGTCACGTTGATGACGACCTTGCCGACCATCGCGCCGCTCGCGATACGGCGACCAGACTGATCCAGGAAGGGGGTATATCAGCGTGACTGGCGAACGGGCTTCGTCAGTCTGTTGACCTGTGCTCTTCGCGAGGCCCCATGGATGACTTGAACGTTCTGCGCATCTTCGTCGCGGCCGCCGAGGCCGGGAGCTTCGCCACCGCGGGGACGAAGCTCGGGCTGACCCGCTCGGCCGTGGCCAAGGCGGTCGCGCGCCTCGAGCAGCGGACCAGCACCCGGCTCTTCCACCGGACGACGCGGGTCGTGTCGCTGACCGACGAGGGGCGGGCCCTGGTCGAGCGATGCACGCAGACGCTCGCCGAGCTGGAGTGCGCCCTCGATGACCTCGCCGGACGGCGCGGGGAGCCGCGCGGCGTCCTGCGGATGACCGTGCCCGACGCCTACGGGCGGCTGCGCGTCTTGCCGACGCTGACGCGCTTTCTGACGGAGTGGCCCGGGCTCGAGGCCGACGTCAGCTTCACCGAAAGGAGCGTCGACGTGATCGCCGAGGGCTTCGATCTGGCCATACGCATCGGCCGTATGGGCCCGAGCGAGGAGCTCATCTCGCGGGTCGTGGCGCACGTCCGGGTGAGCCTGTGCGTCTCACCCGAGTATCTGTCGCGCCACGGCGAGCCCCGGAGCGTCGAGGATCTACGGCACCACACGTGTCTTCAGTTCATCCAGCGCGGCCGACGCTATCCGTGGTCCCTGCGTGCCGACAGCGGCGAGATGACGGAGGTAAACACCAGGGCCCGGATCCACTTTGACAACGCCGAGGCGTTGCGGGACGCCGTAGCCATAGGTCTGGGGATCGCTCAGCTGCCCGACTTCCTGATCGAGGGGCACCTGGCCGACGGACGGCTCCGGCGCGTGCTCGAGGGCAACGAGCCAGATCCGGCGCCCATCGTGGCCATCTACCCGACCCGCAAGCACCTGGCGCCCAAGGTCCGCCTCCTCATCGACCGCCTCGTGCAGGCGTATCGAGACGCGCCCGCGAGCGCGTGAAGACACCTGACCAGGAGCAACGGGCAGGAGCCCGGGTGCTCCGACGGGCTTCTACTGTCCGGCGCGCTAGCACCGCCGGTCCGCGCGCGGAGCTCGGCATACAGCGCGTCGAAGGCTTTCGTGTCGAGGGTGGTGCACGAGGCGGCCGGGGGATCGAGCCAGGGCAAACCCCAGGCGAAACGACAAGCCGGCCCGTCCGTGAGGCCGTGATGCTGCGTGTCTTCGGGTTCGCCGCCGCGGCGAACGAGGTAAACGGAAAATCCTTGGGGCGAACGGGGAGGAGCGGAGCGCATTCGGCCTTGCCGGGTGCTTCGAAGACGACGCGGCCTCCGTTGCGCTTGATGTTCCATTCGCCGCGGTAATACGTGTCGAGCGGGGAGGCGGAAGCGGGAGCGGGTGCGGGAGCGGGTGCGGGTGCGGATGCGCATTCAGAGGATCCCGCTCGGGGACGGCGATCGTACCGTCGTGCTCGACCTCTTCAAGGCCAAGCCGTCCTCGCCGTGCTCGCGCTTCGCGCTCCGCGCGGCTCCGGGCGGTGCTGCGCAGCCTTGAAGAGG
>DATLIL010000385.1:0-4871 GCA_035539475.1 Polyangiaceae bacterium | reverse complement strand
CCTCGCCGGTGGCGTAGCGCAGACGGAGCCCGCGCTGGCCGAAGTCCGCGCCCCGTCGTCGCGCCCGAAGTAGTGGGCCTCAGCGGTGCCGTCAGATGGCCGAACTCAGGGCAGCCAGCGCTGGAACCATTCGCTGGCATGGCGCCGTACGATCGCGTCGTGCGGCATCGCGGCATGGCCCAGGCCCGGTACCGTCATGAGCTCTCCTCGCGGCGTTGCGCGAGCGAGCCGCCGGCTGTGTTCCGACGGCACCTGGTCGTCGGCGGCGCCGTGCATGTACAGGATGGGCATGGTCGTGTGGCTCGCGGCGCTGAGTGGCCCGCGCTCCGGGTCGAAGCCGGCGATGGTCGCGGCTTCGTCCACCGCACCTTGAAACCAAGAGTCTGGTACCAGCGCCAGAGGTGCGGGAAGGTACTTCGCCCGATAGTCGGACATGACCTGGCGCACGGAAGCGAAGGCGGAGACTGCCACGACCGCGTTCACCCGAGGGTCCATGGCAGCAAGCTCGACTGCCACCGCGCCACCATACGAGAAGCCGAAGACCCCCAGCGGCTCCCTCTGGAGCACGGCGTCAGCCTGCAGCTCGTCGATGAAGCGCTCGACCTCGCGAGCTTCGGCGCGACCGTAGCCGAGAAAGCGACCCGCGGAGCGGCCATGGCCGGGCAAGTCGACGAGCAGCGCGGTGTAGCCGGCCTGGGCAAAGTCTTGGGCAAAGGCGCCCAAGAGCGAGCTGTCCGTGCGCACACCGTGCAGCAAGACGATGGTAGCGGAGCGCCTTGCTCCCCGCGGCTCCACCAGCCACCCCGCCAGGGATCTGCTCCGCGCTGCGGGCACACGCCCGAGGTCCCGAACGGCGTAGCCGGCAAGCTCGGCTGGCAGGGCGGCCTTCGAGTGCACGACTCCGTTGGCATTGGGGGCGAGCGCCACGGCGGCGGCCACCGCGTCGCGCGCCAAGAGGTGCAGCGCAATCAAGGCGACCACGACCTGCCCCACGGTCGCCGCACGGCGCACCCGGCGCATGAAATGGTCGGTTGCTGGGACTCTGGACTCCAACGGCGCGGCGTCAGTGTAGCGCGATATCTCGCTGCACGCCGCCTCGACGGGAACGAGTGCGCGACCAGCACCACAGCGAGCCCAGGCTCGTCAGCAGCACCGCGGCCTCCCAGAGCAGAACCACCGTGCGACTGCTGGGGCTGATGCCCGCCACGGTGTTGACGGCGATGGACGTGAACGGCGCGCTGCCACGCTGGACACCGGCGGCGTTCCAGAGCGAGCGCGCCAGCGTGGTCAGAACGCATTCACCGAGCAGCTGCTGGGACAGCACCGTGACGACGACGAATACGACCGCGTACCACATGTAGAGGCGGCTCAGAGCCGGGCGGCCGTGCCACACCAGCAGCGGCAGCCCCAGACCCCATGCCAGCATCGCACCCAGATGGAGGGCGTCCACGCCCATCGCCAGCAGCCGGTAACCAGCATCCATGTCGTCTAGTCCGGCCAGCGCGGTCGGCCCTCCTCGTCACGCAAGATCACGGTCTGCGTATCAGTACGCACGGTCCGTGCCACGACCACGCTCTTGCCGTCCTGTTCGACCTTCCTCCCCTCGACGGTGACCCGGTCATCCTTGGAGAAGCGCAGCCCCTGCTGGTCGAGGTACCAACCGGGCGCCGGCCTCACGCAGGCCCTGCACCAGCCGGCAGAGCCTCGCGCAAAAGCCGCGCCTCGGCGACGCCTTCGGCACGAATCGCGATGGCCCGATCGTTGCTGGGCAGCGAAGCACCATGGCCTCGTCTGCAAACGCGCTCCACGTCGCCTCGCCATCACCGAAGGGTGCCGACCACCGAGCCCGGCGTGGCCGCGTCGCCAGATTGGCTGGGATCGACATTTACGTGCACTGGACGTTCGTCTTGCTCGTCGCCTGGCTGGCCTCGAGCCAGCTTGCCCAGGGCAAGGGCCTGCGAGCGGCCCTGGCGACAGCAGGGCTCCTGCTTGCCGTGTTCGGCTGCGTCGTGTTGCACGAGCTCGGCCATGCTCTGGTCGGCCGCCGCTTCGGCGTTCGCACCCTCGACATCACGCTCTATCCCATCGGCGGCATCGCGCGACTCGACAGGATCCCGGAGCGTCCGAGCGAGGAGTTGCTCGTGGCACTGGCCGGGCCGGCCGTGAACCTGGCCATCGCCACGGTTCTGGCGGCAGGTCTTGCTCTTGGGGGCTGGACCTCCGAGGAGTTCACGAACTCCCTGGTGAGCGGGCGCTTCTTGCCGCAGCTCCTCGTGTTCAACATCACGTTGGCAGCTTTCAACCTGCTCCCAGCGTTTCCCATGGACGGTGGCCGGGTCCTGCGCGCGGTCCTGGCATCGCGCATGAACTACGCGAAAGCGACGCGCTACGCGGCGACGGCCGGCCAAGCGCTCGCGGTGGCGCTCGGCATTCTGGGCCTGTTCTTCAACTGGATGCTGCTCTTGATCGCCCTGTTCGTGTTCATTGGTGCGGAGCAGGAGGCGCAGGCGGTTCAGACGCGATCGCTGGTCGCCGGCGTACCAGTGCGCGAGGCCATGATCAGGTACTTTCACTCGCTGCCTGCAAACGCCCCGCTCTCGGCTGCGGTCGATGAGCTTCTGGCTGGCGAGCAGAAGGACTTTCCGGTCGTCGAGGACGGGCAACTACTGGGCATGCTCACACGTGAGCAGCTGATGAAGTCGCTCACCGCAGGCAAGGCCGAGGCGACTGTCGGCGAGGTCATGCTGCGGGACTGCGGCGCCGTCGAAGACGGCGACATGCTGGACCACGCGATGCACCGCATGCGCGAGCTCCAATGCCGTTCGCTGCCGATTGTGAGGAGCGGAGCCCTGATCGGCCTGCTCACCCTGGAAAACATCGGCGAGTGGCTGATGCTGCACTCGACACGAGGCCGCGCTGGCATGATTTGACGATCGCCGACTCGGTGGCACACTTCCCCGAATGCTGCGGCTTTGTGTGCTGTCCCTCGGGCTCGTCGCCTGCGGCCCAGACGTTCTCGAGCCGCGCGAGCCCACGCCGGGCGTCCCTCACTTCAAGGTCGCGACCTACAACGTGTTCAGTGAAATGGAAGGGGACGAGCCGACGCTCGCGACGATAGGGGCGACCGGAGCTGACGTGATCTGTTTGCAAGAGGTCACGCCGGGGTGGCGCGAGCTCATCGTTGCGCGCTACTCGGATCAGTACCCGTACATGCTGTTCAAAGAGCACACGGGCGCCTCCGGGCTGGGCGTCATCTCGCGCTATCCGCTGGCGGGAGGTGATCACCTCTTTTTTCGTCAGTGGCACCCGGCCTGGCAGGTGAGCGCCGAGACACCCGCAGGCTGGCTGCAGCTCCTGGTCATCCATCTGCGCGCCAAGTTCGATCTGCGCGGCTACGACAACGTCCTGGTCTCTTACACCAATTGGGGCACGGACCACGTGCTGGAGACCCAGTCCTTCGTTCAGAGCGGCATCGAAGACGCCCCCACGGTGATCCTCGGTGACTTCAACGAGGGTCCCGAAGATGACGCCGTCGAGTACCTCGAGTCGATCGGCTACGACAACGCCCTACCGTTGTACCACCCCGGTCAGTACACCTGGCGCCATGCATCGCTCGGCGATCAGGCCGACGACGCGATCGACCATGTCCTGTTCAATCACTACATGGCCCCCCTCAACGCCTTCGTCTTGGTGAAGGGCAATTCCGATCACATTCCCGTCGTCGCGCATCTAGAGGCCAACGGTACCTGGCCGGCTCTCGGGCACGCGGCGAGCGATAGCCAGGCGCTCGGCGGAGATTGATCAGGGCAGCATCAGGCGACCGGGGGCGCCGTTCACGCCATCGACCGTATGGCAGCCGTTGCAGTCGCCATCCTGTTGCGGAGTAACCATCGCACGTTCGCGGCCCTCGTGGCGGAGCCTTGCAGTGTAGGGCATGACGATCCGGGCGTCTTCCAGAAAGAAGTTGCCAGAGCTCGTGACTCGAACGTCGATCTCCTGCCCGTCCGCGTCCGTGATCCGAAGCGTTGCCGAGGCGTCCGCTCCGTAGCACTCGTCCGGTTCGTGGGCGGTGGGGTACACGGTCCCCGCCAGCGCGAAATGAGGCCCCTCACCTTCGCGATCATGACAGGCGATGCAGGCCCGTCCGGGATGCATGTGGGGAGACTCCTCGTTTCCATGTGTCCACTTACGCCCGCTGGAGCACTGCAGCGGCGTATCGTAGGGATTGGAGGCGCCGCAGTCACCTGGCGGAAGGCCAGCCTCGACCCAGGCTCTCATCACGGCGACGTCATCGCCAGGCACCGGAGCTGACGGTGGCATTGGCCGCGCCGTATCCGCCATTCGCTCGAGCGCGACAGCCGCGTTCGACTTCGAGGGATCGGACAGCGAAGGCGCGCTGAGATCGGTGTAGGACGCCAGCGTCAAGGGCACGCCCGCAAGCGGCGAGCCGTGACAGGATACGCAGCGCGCGTTGAGCACGGCCGCGACGTCGCAGGGCAAGTCGGTGCCTACCTGTCCGGCGTCGGGTTCGGCTTCGGGTATTCCGTCGCCGATGATGCCGGTGCAGGTAGCAAGCGCCAAGAGCAGTACGCCGCCGGCAACGCGCCTTGGCTCAAGTGGCGACATGGGCGTCAGCCTCCGTGCTCATGCCCTTCTGCAGGATCCTGCTCAGCGGCTGGCGGGCAGAACGACGAGCTCGTCGATGCTCGGCTGCAGGGTGATCTCGATGCGTCGGTTCTGGGCGCGGTTTTCAGGGCCATCGTTGGGCCGGACCGCGTCGAACTCGCCGTAGCCAGCCGCCGAGAGGGCCACCGGCTTCATTCCGCTCTGGACCAGGAACTCGACCACGCGCAGGGCGCGCGACGACGACA
>DATLIL010000384.1:0-10144 GCA_035539475.1 Polyangiaceae bacterium | reverse complement strand
GTACAGCGGGAACTGCCGGCGTGAGCGCAGGCGGAGGTGGAGCCGGCGGGACTGCAGCGGGAGCAGCGGGCTCAGGCGGTTCCGGCGGAGAAATCCAGGTTCCGACGACGCTCAACGTGCTCGCGATCGGCGAGCTCATGGTTGGCGACGGCCCCGAAATTCACGCGCCCTTCGTCGAAGCCGCCAAGGTCTGGCTCGCGGGTGAGACCAACCTGACGGTCACGCACATCGAGAGCCCGAACACCATCACGGACGAGCTCCTCGCCGACTACGATCTGATCCTGCAGCTGAACTACACGCCGTACCGCTGGAACGCGACGGCGCAGGCTGCGTTCGAGAAGTACATCACCGAAGGCAACGGCGGCTGGCTGGGCATGCACCACGCCGGCCTGACCGGCCCCGTCGTCACGCCGGACTCGGAGGAGCCCTGGACCTTCTACTACGAGTTCATCGGCCAGATTAACTACGAGAACTACATCGCGTCGTTCGCCGAAGCCACGGTCCACCTCGAAGAGACGACGCATCCGATCTTCGCAGGTGTGCCCGCGACGTTCCAGGTGACGACGGACGAGTGGTACATCTGGGATACGAGCCCGCGGCCCAACGTGCACGTGCTCGCCAACGTCGACGAAGCGTCGTACCAGCCGCCGTCGGACGTCACGATGGGGGATCACCCGGTGATCTGGACCAACGAAGACTACGTTGGCAGAAACCTCTACATCTTCATGGGCCACCACCCGAACCTGTTCGAGAACGAGGCCTACGTGACGCTGCTGCGCAACGCCATCTGGTGGGCGGGCACCAAGGCCCCGTAGCTGCCTAGCGGCGGCTCTTGCCGCGCGAACGCCAGAGCAGCGAACCAGCCAGCGCCAGCAGCGAAGACAGCCAGAGACCGCTCGAGCCGGAGCGCGAGCCGTGAACCAGCGCGCAGCTGCCTTCCGAGCCGCTCTGCGCGACCGGTGCGGCAGGGCTGACCGGCGCAGTGCCGGCGGTCGGGGCCGTCGTCGTCGTTCCAGCCGAGCCCGCCGCCCCGCCCAGCGTCATGCCAGCGACACCGCCCGCTCCGCCGCCGCCGCTGCCAGCGCCGCCGGCGTCCGTGCCACCTCCGCCCGCGCCACCTCCGCCGCTGCCTCCGCTGGGGTTGCCACCGGGATCGCGAGGATCGACCCACGCGGAGCCGTCGAGCGACTGCTTCAGCAGCCACTCGTACTGCACCGTCTTCTGAACCGTCAGCACATCGCAGAAGGTGCCGTAGGCTGCGTGCCAGACGTCGTGTGGGACGTCCTGGTAGGAGACGAAGACGTTGCTCTCGGTCAGCACCGTCTGGGGAATGGAGTCCTGGTGCTCGTCGGCGGCCGGGAGCAGGTACTCCGAGAACATCGGTGAACCGGCGAGCTCGAGGTCCGTGGCCCAACCCTGGGTGTTGGCGTACTGGCTGTCGGCCGTTCCGATCAGGAACATGGTCGGGATGCCCGCCAGCGCCGCGTGCTGAGCCCAGTTGTCGGGCTCACCGCCGGGAGTGACGGGCCAGATCGCCGCGAGCTTGTCGGCGATCTCGATGCCGACGGCCAGCGTGCCCTCGCCTCCGTAGCTGATGCCGGTCAGGTACAGCCGGTTGGGGTCGCCACCGAGCTCGTTCACCGCGTAGTCGAAGATGTCGCTCACCAGCTGCCTGCTCCCGTACCAATTGCCGCTCGGCAAGACAGGAGAGAGCACGATGAAGGGCCAGTCCCAGCCGGGAGACTCGACCATGCGGGGCAGCGAGTGCTCGGTGACCTTGGTCAGCGTGCCGCCGAGCTCACCGATGCCGTGGAGGAAGACGATGACGGGCCACTTCTTCGCCGGGTCGTAGCCGGTGGGCAGGTACTGCCGGAAAGGCAGCTCCGGAACGAGCTGCTCTTCGGTCGACTTGAGCGTGCCCGAGAGCGGGACCGGGTCGTAGATCCGGTTCTCGACCTCGTTGAGCATGCAGGTCGCGGTGACCTGTGCGGCGGCATCCTCCGGGAACGCCAGGACACCCACACTCAGCGCCAGTGCGGTGCCCGCTGCCCCGAACCTGTCGATTCCGGGCAGAAATTTGCGTCCTGAACACAAATGGAGGAGGCCTCGCATGCGCTTCCTGTGTCCGCGAATGCGCCGGCGATTGCCAGAAAGGAACGCGGGTAGCGTTACCAGGGACCGCTACCAGCCCGAAGGCGGGAGCCTGGCCGCGACGGAGCGGGTGTTCTCGGGCTCGAAGCGCAAGAAGATGTCGCGGTAACCATTGCTGGCGTGCACCGTTTCGCCGGCGCAGGTGATCACCAGATCGGGGGCAGCGGTCGGTATCGTTACTGGCTCGGTGACCCGAGGCTCGAAACGCACGAGCATGTCACGGTAGCCGCTGGTCTGGGCTTGCGGACATTGAGCGAGCACGCGGGCGACGGCGTCCTCTCGTTCCGCGAGGGCGGGCGGTCGACGGGCGAACGCTGCTCCGCTGAGCGTCACGGCGATCGCGGTCGTGAAGAGATATGGAGCGAGCTTGCGCGGCATGGGCGACCTTCCTGGTTGTGTTCCGGGAAGGTGCAGCTTCCATGCCGATCCGCGCGACCAGCGAGCAACTCACGAGGGTTGCTATTCGGCGGGCTGCGGCGCGCCCGCAGGCTCTTCCGACGGTGGTCCGTGGTGCTCGACCTCGGCCGGCTGGGGCGCGACGGCCGCAAACTTGGCGCACGCGTAGAGCGTGGCCGCGACGCCGGCGTAAGCCACGGCGACGAACGGGCTCTCGCCGATGCCAATCGCCTCACCGTGCATGAAGCCGAAGAAGGTCATTCCGGCGCCGACCAGCGCCGTGATGGCCCCCTTGGCGAACTCGCGGTCGACGATGAAGACGCCGATGGCGCCGAGCACGACGCCGCTGAGGATCGAGCCGCCGCCGAGCACGGTGAGCCCCTCGTACAGGATGCCAACCTGACCGAGCTTGTCGAAGCCGACCGCGGCCGCGGAGGTCCCCGCGGCGCCGAGCGCGTTGTCGATCTGCAGCTTGCCCCAGGCGGCCAGGTGCGGGACCAGCGAGAGCACGATCGCGGGAGCGTGGCTCTTCGGGGTCTCCTGGAAGGCCTGCGCGCCGATGAGCATGCCGATGTAGAGCAGGATCGGCGAGATGGCGACGACGGGGATCAACGCCATCATCACCGAGATGATGCCCAGCCACGACAGCGCGATGACGAGCACGCCGGTGGCCGCCGAGTAGCCGAGCCGACCGCCCATCGCCTTCCACCCGGGGTGACCGATGTAGACGGCGTTGATGAACGGGTTGCCCATCAGGCAGCCGATCAGGCTGACCACGCCGTCGGCCGTCAGCACGCGAGTCGTGGGAAAGCTGTCGCCGGCGACGGCCGCGCTCTCCACGTTGTCGATCGCCTCTACCAGATCGTAGATGCCGAACGGGATGGCGGTGACCAGGATCACACCCAGGAACTCGAAGCCCGAGAAGACGTGGCCCACGGCGGGCAGCGGGATGGAGAAGCCGAAGTTCGCGAACGCGCCGCCGAGCTTGTCGACGCTCATGCCGCCGAAGTTGAGGCCGAGCGCCGCCCCGCCCCAGGCGATCGCGCTACCGACGGCGATGGCGACGAGGCCCGCGGGAATGCCCTTGAAGTAGCGGACGCCGCCGAACCAGCTGACCAGGATCACCGCGAAGCAGATGATGCCGATCACCGGCGTCATGAACATCTCCAGCGCCGGGCGCATGGAAATGAACGCGATCGAGACGCCCGCCAGGGTACCGAGCAGCGCTGCGCGCGGGGTGATCTTCCTGATGAACGGCGCCACGAAGCCGCCGATCATCAGCACGAAGCTCTGGATGAAGACCCAGGTCAGGCCCGCCTCCCAGCCCTTGACCGGATCGCCCGTCTTGGAGGCGATCGGCAGCATGATCACGAAGGTGACCACGAACATGTGCGGCACGCTGATGCCCGAGGGCAACGCGCAGACGTCGGTGCGGCCGGTCTTCTGGGCGAGCTTGTAGGCGAGCCACGCGTAGTACATCGTGCTCATGCACATCATCAGCCCGCAGGCGGGCAAGATGCGCCCGAACACGAGGTCGTCCGGCATCTTCAGCACGAAGCGCAACAGGCCGGTCAGGACCAGCATGTTGACCAAAATGTTCGTGCCGAACCCGAAGAATGCGTTCCAGTCCCCGGGCGTCCACAACTTCACTTTCGCGCTCTCGGTCATGGCTTCTCCTCGACGCGACGATGAACCCAGAGCTCGGCCAGCACTAGCGCCATTCTGCGCCCGGACCGCTGCCGAAAACAGCGCGCTCCGAGCGTCACAGGCGCTCGAAATCTGCCGTTAACCGTTCGGCAAAGTCGGCGGCTGCTACCGGCAACACTCGCCCACGGCGACTCGCGAGGTGCAGCTCGGCTTGAGCGAGCTCCGGATCGCTCAGCGGAACGGCGACCATGCCGGAGACGTCGGGTTTGTCGCCGATGCGAAAGGAGAAGCAGACGCCCTTGCTCGTCCGGGCGAAGACCTTCGTCGCCTCGATCGAGTTCGACACCAGCGCCGGCTCGAATTTGATCGACGCGCGCTGCAACGCAGAGTCGATCAAGCCCCGCGCCGCCAGGGTCTCGTCCGGCATCGCGATGGGGTAGGCCGCGCAGTCGCGCAGCCGCAGGCTGGAACGCGAGGCCAGCGGATGCTCCGGCGAGACGAGCGCGCAGAGCGGCTGCGGCACGGCCGCCAGCACCGCGATCTCGGCGTCGTCACCGAGATCGTGGGTCATGATCAGGTCGACCTGATCGCGCAAGAGCGCTTCGGCGAGCTCGCGCGGACCCGCCACCGTCACCGAGAAGCCAATTCCTGGGTGATCGCGCTGATACTCGGCGATGGCGTCCGGCAGCATGCGCCCGGTCACGGACTCGGCCACCGCCACACGGACGCGACCGCGCACCAGACCCCGCAGCCCGTCGATCTGGGCCTCGACCAGCCTGAGCTCCTTGAGCGAGCGCCGCACGTAGGCCAGGAACAGCTCGCCCGCCGCCGTGGCGCGCACGCCGCGCGGCAGGCGCTCGAACAGAGGCGAGCCCACCTCCTTCTCGAGGTCGAGGATGCGCCGATTGAGCGCCGACGAAGCGATGTGCAGGGCGTCGGCCGCCTTGCGAATCGAGCCGTGATGGGCGACTGCGTCGACGTAGGAGAAAATGCTGGGCGGCTGCAACCGCCAGCGCGCCGCGGTGTCTTGCGGTTTGCGCGGCACCTTCACATCGTCAGGCGGCCGCGCCCATGGCCGCGAGGATGCGCGTCGAATCCGAGACCCAGCCGAAGATGCCGCCCTGAGCCTTGATCATGCGCAGCGCCACTTCGTGAAACTCTGGGAAGTAGGAGGCGCAGCAGTCACTCGGCACGATGCAGCGGTAGCCGCGATCGTTGGCCTCGCGCACCGTCGTGTGAACGCACACCTCCGTCGTCACGCCGCAGACGATCAGCGTCTCGATGCCGCGATTCTGCAGGATCGAATGCAAATCGGTGGCGTAGAAGGCGCCCTTGCCGGGCTTGTCGACGATCGGCTCGCCGGGGCCGGGGTAGAGGCGCGGCACGATGTCGTGGCCAGGCTCGCCTCGCACGAGAATGCGACCCATCGGGCCGAGGTCACCGATGCGCATGCTGGGCGCGCCGCGCTCGATCTTGGCCTTCGGAGCGTCGGAGAGATCCGGACGGTGCCCCTCGCGAGTGTGGATCACGAGGATGCCGAGCTTGCGCGCAGCCTCCAAGAGCCGCGCGCACGGCTCGACGGCGCGGCCGAGCAGCGAAACGTCGTTGCCGAGCGTCTCGCCAAAGCCCCTTGGCTCCAGAAAGTCGCGCTGCATGTCGATGATCACGACCGCTGTCTTACGTAGTTGGACGGGCAGCGGCTCCGGCTCGGCATCGATGGTGGCCTGGGTCATCGTGGCCGACAGCATAGGCCGCGGCGAGATTTCGTCCGCGTTGCGCCGGCGTGACGTTCGGCGCACGCGGCCCGGAAGCTGCTAGGGTGGAATCGATGGATTCGCCCGAGAGCAGTGTGAGCACTCGGAGCTGGCACGCCCGGCTCGAGCTGCTTCTCTCGGCCGAGCAGGGCCGGACGCACCTCGCCCGACGCGCTCACGAGGGACCGCTGTACGTCCAGCGCACGTTCCGACCAGCGGGCGACGACGCGCTGCACCTCTACGTGGTTCATCCGCCCGGTGGTCTCGTCGGCGGCGACGACCTCGAGATTTCGGTGCGATTGACCAAGGGCGCCTCGGCGCTGATCACCACGCCTGCGGCGCAAAAGCTCTACCGTTCGCAGGGGCTCCTGGCGCGGCAGCGCGCGCGGCTGGACGTCCAGGACGGCGCTCACCTCGAGTGGTTCCCGGCGGAGACCATCGTCTTCGACGGAGCGATCGCACGGCTCGAAACCAGCGTGGAGCTCGCTCCGGGGGCCAGCTTTTGCGGCTGGGACGTCACCTGCCTGGGCCGGCCCAGCGCCGGCGAGCGCTTCGCGCATGGGAGCCTTCATTCGAGCTTCGTCGTCCGTCGCGGGCAGCCGCTCGTGCACGAGCGATTGACGCTGGAGGGCACGTCCGTGCTGGACGAACCCTGGGGCCTCGCCGGGTATCCGGTGTACGGCACGCTGTACTTCGTGCCGGCTCGGGCTGCGGTGGCAGCACAGGCTTGCGAGCGTCTGCGCAGCGAGCTCGCCGCTGGCGAGGGACCACACGCCGTGAGCGCGATGGACGACCTGCTCGTCGTGCGCGCGCTGGGTCGCTCGTGCGAACAGGTCCGCGCCGTGTTCGTTCGCGCGTGGAAGCTCCTGAGGCCGCTGTCGCACGGCGCGCCGGCTTGCCCGCCGCGTATCTGGTCAACGTAGCGGGAGTGTTTCGCGCGCGTTGCAGACGTTTGCGACGACGTTTCGCTTCGTTGCGAAGGTATCAGATGTGGCTTTACTCATCGGGGGGAACGCGGGTATCCGAATGAGAGGGCGAGCCCATGGAACTGTCACCCCGCGAGAAGGACAAGCTCCTGCTGTTCACCGCTGCGCTGCTGGCCGAGCGACGTAAGGCGCGCGGCCTGAAGCTGAACTATCCCGAAGCCGTGGCCTACATCAGCGCGGCGATCCTGGAAGGCGCCCGCGACGGCAAGACCGTGGCGGAGCTGATGGCCGCGGGCGCCGAGCTGCTCGGCCCCGACGACGTGATGGACGGGGTGGCGGAGCTGATCCCGGAGGTGCAGGTCGAGGCCACGTTTCCCGACGGCACCAAGCTCGTGACGGTGCATCAGCCCATCGCAGCCAGAGGAACGCTGGTGCCCGGTGAAATCCTGGTGGAGCCGGGCCCCGAGCACGCGATCAACGAGGGCCGCGAGACCGTGACAATCGAGGTCGCCAACAACGGTGACCGACCGATCCAGGTGGGCTCCCATTACCACTTCTTCGAGGTGAACAAGGCCCTCGCCTTCGACCGCGATCGGGCGCGCGGCTATCGACTGAACGTGCCGGCGGGCACTGCGGTGCGCTTCGAGCCCGGCCAGACGCGCACCGTCGAGCTCTGCGCGCTGGCGGGCGAGCGCCAGGTATTCGGCTTTCGCGGCGAGGTCATGGGTCCGCTCGATGGCGAGCGTGAGCCATGAGGACCCTCGACCGCCACGCCTACGCGGAGATGTACGGGCCTACGGTCGGCGATCGCGTGCGCCTGGGCGACACGTCGCTGCTCCTCGAGGTCGAGCGCGACCACACCGTGATCGGCGAGGAGGTGAAGTTCGGTGGCGGCAAGGTGATCCGCGACGGCATGGGCCAGAGCCAGCGCGGCTCGGACGAGGCCATGGACACCGTGATCACCAACGCGCTCGTGCTCGACGCGTTCGGCGTGTTCAAGGCCGACATCGGCATCAAGGCCGGACGCATCGCGGGCCTGGGTAAGGCCGGTAATCCCGACATCCAGCCCGCCGTCACGCTGATCATCGGGCCCGGCACCGAGATCATCGCGGGCGAGGGCCTGATCGTCACGGCGGGCGGGATCGACGCGCACATCCATTTCATCTGCCCGCAGCAGTGCGAGGACGCGCTGATGTCGGGCGTCACCACGATGATCGGTGGCGGCACGGGGCCGGCGGCAGGTACCAACGCGACGACTTGCACGCCCGGGCCGTGGAACGTGGCGCGCATGCTGCAAGCTCTCGACGGGCTTCCGCTCAACTTCGGGCTACTCGGCAAGGGTAACGCCAGCTTGCCGGGCGCGCTGCGCGAGCAAATCGCCGCCGGCTGTATGGGCCTCAAGCTGCACGAGGACTGGGGCACGACGCCCGCGGCCATCGACAACTGCCTGACCGTCGCCGACGAGCTCGACGTTCAGGTCGCGATCCACACCGACACCTTGAACGAGTCGGGCTTCGTCGAGGACACGCTGGCCGCCATCGGTGGACGCACCATTCACACGTTTCACACCGAGGGCGCCGGCGGAGGGCATGCGCCGGACATCATCAAGGCCTGCGGCCAGCCCAACGTGCTGCCCTCGTCCACCAACCCGACCCGGCCGTACACCGTCAACACCGTCGACGAGCACCTCGACATGTTGATGGTCTGCCATCACCTGGATCCCAGCATTCCGGAAGACGTGGCCTTCGCCGAGAGCCGCATCCGCCGCGAGACGATCGCCGCCGAGGACATCCTGCACGACCTCGGCGCCTTCAGCATGATGTCGAGCGACTCACAGGCCATGGGCCGCGTCGGCGAGGTCGTGACCCGCACCTGGCAGACCGCGCACAAGATGAAGGAGCAGCGCGGCAGCCTGCCCCAGGACTCGGCCCGCAACGACAACTTCCGCGCTCGCCGCTACGTCGCCAAGTACACACTGAATCCCGCCATTGCGCACGGCATCGCGCATGAGGTGGGCTCGGTGACGGTGGGCAAGCTCGCCGATCTCGTGCTGTGGAAACCTGCCTTTTTCGGCGCCAAACCCGCGCTGGTGATCAAGGGCGGGCTGATCGTCGCCGCGCCCATGGGCGACGCCAACGCCTCGATCCCGACGCCGCAGCCGGTGCACTACCGGCCGATGTTCGGCGCCATCGGCGGCGCGCGGGCGGCCACCAGCGTCCTTTTCGTGTCGCAGCTCGCGCTGGAGCGAGAGGTGGGTACAGCGCTGAGCATCCAGCGCCGGCTCGTCGCGGTGAAGGACACGCGCAAGATCGGCAAGGGGCAGATGCTGCACAACGACTATCAGCCGCACATGGAGGTCGACTCACAGACCTACGAGGTCCGCGCCGACGGCCTGCTGCTCACCTGCGAACCTGCCACCAAGCTGCCGCTGGCGCAGCGCTACTTCCTGTTCTGACGTCATGCTGCTGTTCACCGAGCTCACCGATCCCGAGCGCAGCCCCCCACCCTCGCTCGAGCTCTCGCTCACCCACGATCAGCGAAGGCGCGCACGGCTGCGTCTGGAGCTCCCCGACGGCACGCTCGTCGGCTTGATGCTGGAGCGCGGCCTCTCGCTCAAAGACGGCGACTGCCTGCGCTCCGAGGACGGCGCGGTGGTGGCGCGCGTGTGCGCAGCGGCGGAGTACCTCTCGCGCGTGTCCACGGACGATCCGTGGCTGCTGGCGCGGGCCGCTTATCACCTCGGCAACCGCCACGTGGCGCTCGCAGTCGCTCCGGGGCGGCTGAGCTACACGCACGACCACGTCCTCGACCAGATGTGCCGCGAGCTCGGGCTGACCGTCGAGCAAGTGCTCGCGCCGTTCCAACCAGAGAGCGGCGGCTATGGTCACGGCCACGGCCACGGTCACTCCCACGTGCTCTTACAACGCGCGCACTCGCATGGCTGAGGGCATGGTCCTGCTCAGGCTGATGCGCCTGGCGAGCGCTGCGCTCCCGATCGGCGCCTTCGCCTACTCGCAGGGACTGGAGCAAGCCGTGGAGAGCGGGGCGGTGCACGACGCGCCGAGCACCGCGGCCTGGGCCTGCGGGCTGATCGAGCACGGCCTCAGCACCAACGACTTGCCCGCGCTGTTGCGCCTGCACGGAGCCTGGCGCCGCGGTGATCTCGAGCGTGTGCAGCACTGGAACGCCCTGCTCTACGCCAGCCGTCCGAGCCGCGAGCTCCGCGAGGAGGAGCTCCAGCTCGGCAAGGCGCTGGCTCGCTTGCTGGCC
>DATLIL010000383.1:0-26545 GCA_035539475.1 Polyangiaceae bacterium | reverse complement strand
GGTGGCGGAGCTGGATGGCGGCTCCCCGCTGACGCTCGACAGCGTCGTGGCAAAGGTCGACTGGATGCCCGACGGCTTCGCCGTCAACGTCACTTCCGACGACAGCGACGCCGCTCGGGAGATCGTGCGCTGGGCGCAGGCTTCTCGCTAGAATCGGACGCACTGGTTCGAGCTGCACTGCTCGTTGAAGAGGCAGTCGCCGCAGTGCACGGTGTTGAGCGCTCCGGCGTACCCGCATTCGAGACCGTCGCAGGGATCGACACACGCGTTGTCGATGCACTCCCAGTTGGGTGCACACTCAGCGGCTGAGGTGCAGCTCGTGCCGCACACGCCCGGGGAAAGGCAAGCGTAGCCCAGACATGGACTGGGATCCCCCACTGTGCACTGCGAAGCGACGCAGGTCCCTCCAATGCACTCGAAAGGGAATGCGCATTGATAGGCGCTGGTGCACGAGGTGTGGCATTCGTACGGATTGTCGCCGAACGCAGTCGCGTTGCACTTGAAAGGACCGCACTGGGAATCGGTCGTGCATGCGGCACGTGTACACGTATTCGAACCGAATGCGCAGAAGTCATCCGCCGCGCAGTCGGTCTCCAACAAGCAGAATGTCGCGCGCTTGCAACGCTCGCCGTCGCCGTCTCGCGGATCGAAGCACTTCTCGCCCGCCAGGCAGTCCGCGTTGGATTTGCACGGCCATTCCTCCGGCAACGCTTCGCTGGCGAGGCAGCCGCTGGCGAGCAGGAGCGCCAGCACAGAGCCGATGATGAGCTTCGCGATCGTCATCAGAAGCTCCCCTGAACACTGACGCCGTGGAGGCCGCCGCGCCCTTTGCTGCGCGAGCTGACTTCTTTCTCGTCGACCTCGGGGACGAGGAGATACGACACCGAGAAGGAGGCCAGCCCCACTCCGGCGCCGACCCACGAGACGGTGTTCCAGGCGGTCAATGAATCGTATTCGCTGCGCGTGCTGACGTCGGGGTCGTAGCTCGAATAGGTGATGGCCACGCCCAGCGTGCCAGCGATGGCGACGGCGAGGCCGCCCCAGCGCATGATCTTGACGTAGGCCGGGGTTCGCTCGTCGCGGAGCTTGGCCAGTTTCTCCTGCCGCTCCTTCTCTCTCTGGATGCGGTCTTGCTCCGCGCGCAGGCGGTCGCCCTCGGGATCGATGCTGGGGATCTGGTCGGGGCCGTCAGCGTACGGCTTGCCCGCTGCCGGGCTGGAAGCCAGCGGCTGAGCAGTGGCCGCGAGCAAGGCGGACTCCGTCTGATCGCCTGGCTGTAGCCCGAGTCCGCGCAGCGCCGCGTCGATCGGGACTCCGAACGCCACGCCCTGGATCGCCGTGCCCGCGAGCTTCCAGCTGACCAGGCCGATCGCGCGGCCCTTGCGATCCACCAGGGGTCCTCCGCTGTTGCCGGGGCTCACGGAGGCGTCCGTTTGCAGGAACTTCTGTCCCTCGATCTCGCGTACGCCGCTGACGATGCCGCGCGTCATCGAGAACGCGAGGTCCTGCCTGGCGGGCGCGCCAATCGCGTAGATCTCGTTGCCGACACTCGACACGTCCGTGCTCAGCGCTAGGCACGGAAACGCCGGCGCGACGACGCCCTCGATCTTGAGCAACGCGGCGTCGACTTGAGGCGCCGTGCGAATCACGCTGGCTGGATGCGTGCTGCCGTCGCGCAGCCGGACCTTGAGCGGCCCGCGGGCGACGACGTGAGCCGCCGTCAGCAGCAGGCCATCGGCGTTCAGCAGAAACCCGCTGCCGAAGCCGTCGCCGGCCTCCACGAAGGCGGTCGCAGGCAGGATCTTTTCCGCGGCGTCCGGTAGAGCCAGGTCCTCGGTTGCGCAGCGAAGAAAGTGCGCCTCGGCGTGCTTCGCAGCCTGCGCTGGCGTGATCGAGCTGCCGAGCACGTTCAGAAAGGGGGGCCGGCGCGTCAGCGAGTCGAGTGCCGCCACGACCAGCGTCTTACCCAGCCCGGCGGCGTTGTTCGGGTCGGCGCCCAGCGTCAGGCCGCGCGTCAGGGCCGTGTACACGACGTTGCCGGCGCGAACGTCGAGCAGCTGCCACTCGATCGCGATGCGGCAGTTCACTCGACGCCGCTGCTCGAGGCAATCGAGCTCGCGCACGGTGCCGCCGAGCAGGAACTCGGCGCTCGTCGACTTGTCCTGGTCGAAGACCAGGTTCTCGGCGCCGACGGCGTTGAATCCGCGCTCGCGCAGCGTCTCGAGGATGAAGATCGCGAACTGCTCCTTGGCGACCCCGATCCGCTCCTCGTTGTTGATGCGGAACAGCAGCTTGGAAAAGCCGATCGCCGCCTGCGGCACAGCGGGCTTCGCGGGAGGCGTGTTTTGGGCTCGCGCCACCCCCGGCAACCACAGGACCACCCACACGAACACCAGGAACACTCTCCACGCCATGACCGCTTCGACTCCGGCCTGGCACCCTAACAGAACTGGGCTGGCGGAGTGCAGACCCTTGCACGCGCTGGAACAGTGCTGCGCGGCGCTAGTGCAATGGCTTGCACCGCACGAGCGTGACAGCGGGATTTGTGCCGGATCCGTAGCTGGCACAGCGGCTGCAAAACACCCGTCCAGAACCCGCCAAGAAGCGGCCCCCAAGGAGAATTTCATCGTGTTCCAGCCCACCTCGCAAACCCGCAAGAACCACAAGAACCTGATCGCGCGCAGCGGCGTCACGGCGCTGTTTGCGCTGGCCCTTTCGGCCATGGGTTGCGCCGAGGTGCCGGAGATGGTCCAGCCGAGCACGATCGGCTGCAGCGCCGACAGCGAATGCTCGCTGGGCCAAACGTGTGAAGCCGGCGCTTGCGTGGCGCCGGTCGAGCCGACGCGCGAGTGCATGAGCAACGCCGACTGCGCCAGCGGCCAGCGCTGTAGCGACGCCGGCGAGTGTCAGGGCATGCTCGACGTCGACCCTTCTGTTCCCGCGGACCCCGTGACGCCGACCGAGAAGGAAGAGGCGTGCGTGAAGGGCACCCTCGAGCTCACCTCGCAGATCCCGACCGTGCTGCTCTTGATCGACCAGTCCGGCAGCATGTACGACGACTTCGACGCCGGCGATCGCTGGAACGTGCTGCGCGATGCGCTGACCGACCCGGACAACGGCGTGGTGAAGAACCTGCAAGACAAGGTTCGCTTCGGTGTCGCGCTCTACAGCAGCCACAACGGCTACGGCGACCAGGGCAATCAGACCTGCCCGATGCTCCAGGGCCTGGACAGCGTGCCGATCAAGCTCGACAACTACCAGCCGATCCGTGACCTCTACATGGCAGCCAGTCCGTCGGACGACACGCCGACGGCCGAGAGCGTGGCGGCGGCCACCGACCAGCTGCTGGCCTACCAAGAGGAGGGCCCCAAGGCCATCCTGCTCGCCACCGACGGCAACCCCGACACCTGCAGCGATCCCGACGCGCACGATCAGGCGAGCCAGGACTTCTCGGTCAACACCGTCAAGTCGAGCTACGCGGCAGGCATCAGCACCTACGTGCTCAGCGTCGGCGACGAAGTGGCGCAAGATCACCTGCAGAACCTGGCCAACGCCGGCGTCGGCGCGAGCGACGGCGCGACCTCCGCTTACTGGAAGGCCACCGACCAGGCCGCGCTGCGCTCCGCGCTGGAGAGCATCATCAACGGCGTGCGCAGCTGCACCTTCTCGCTGGAAGGCGAGATCGACACGGCGCTGGTCACCGAGGGCGTCGTCAAGCTCGACGGTCAGGAGCTCGTCTACGGTGTGGACTGGAAGCTCAACGGCAAGAACGAGGTGGAGCTCGTGGGCAGCCGCTGCGATCAGCTGAAGGACGGCGACCACGCGCTCGCGGCCGAGTTCCCCTGCGTGAAGAACGGCGTCCCCGTCGCGGTGCGCTGAAAGGATCTCGACCCAGCGCCCAGCCCGCGTGGTCAGCGCTTGTGCGCCGCGATCACTCTGGCGATGTCGCCGAGCGGCAGCACCTTGGCGGCGGCGCCCAGCTCGACCGCCGCCTTGGGCATGCCGTAGACGACGCTGGTCTTTTCGTCCTGTGCGATCGTCAGCCAGCCCGCTCGCCGCAGGTGCAGCAGGCCGTCGGCGCCGTCGCGGCCCATGCCGGTGAGCAGCACTCCGACGCCCGGCTTGCGCCAGTGCTTGGCCAGGCTGCGGAACAGGACGTCGACCGACGGCCGGTAAGCGAGCTCGCGCGGGTGCGGCGTGTAAGCGAAGCCGCGCCCGGCGGTCATCACCAGGTGATCGTTGGTCGCGGCCACGAGCACGCCGCCCGCCTTGGGCACGGACGCGAGGCTGGCGAGCTCGGTCGGCCGCGACGTCTGCGCCTGGAGCCAGCCAGCAAAGCCCTGCGCAAACTCGCTGTCGACGTGCTGCACGATGACGATCGCCGCCTGAAAATCGCGCGGCAGCGCCTTGATCACGTCGACCAGCGCTTGTGGACCGCCGGTCGAAGCGCCGAAGGCGACCAGCATCGGCTCGCGTTGCGTGCTCGGCGGCACCTGAGGGTCACCGAGCAGCTTCGAGACGGTGGAGAGCTTGGCCAGGAGCTGCCCCACCTCGCTGGGGGACGGCGCATCTCCGCTGCTCCAGGCCACGACATCGATGGCGCCGGCGCCCATGGCCTCGTAGACCTGCGACAGACGATCGTCGCCGCCCTGCGTGCAGAGCAGGATGGTACAGGGTGAATCGGCCATCAGCTCGCGCACGAACGCGGCGGTTCCGGCGCCGAGCCAGGCAACGTCGAGCAGCAGCACGTCGGGACGCTCGCCTTGCACGAGCTCGCGTACCTGCTCGCGCGTCGCAGCGACGCCGCACACGCGATGGCCACCGCCGAGCAACACGTGATGCAGGGCTTCCGCGAAGCGCACCGCAGCGCAGGCCAGGGCCAGCTTCATGCGCCCGGCGCTCCGATCAGTTCCTCGACGGCGTTGACGAAGGTGTCGTCGTGAAAGCTGCTCTTGGTCAGGTAGTAGTTGGCGCCAGCGTCCAGGCCCTTGAGGCGATCTTCCGGCCGATCCTTGTACGAGACGATCACGACCGGAATGGACTGCAGTCTGGCGTCGCGCTTGATGGCGCGGACCAGCTCGATCCCGCTCATGCGCGGCATGTCGAGGTCGGTGACGATCAGGTCGTACTGGCTGCTGCGCACTGAGTTCCAGCCGTCGGCGCCGTCGATCGCCACGTCGACGGCGTAGCCGCGGTTGACCAGCAGCTGCCGCTCGACCTCGCGCACCGTGATCGAATCGTCCACCACCAGCACCCGCTTCTGGGGCCGCTCCTGCACCGGTCCGGCGTTGGCGCGCACGCGCTCGAGGCGGCCGGCGTCGATCAGGCGTTCCACCGAGCGTAACAGATCGTCCACGTCGACGATCAGCGCGGGCGTGCCGTCGGCGAGGATGGCGGCCGCGGCCAGATCCTGGACCTTGCCCAGGCGCGCGTCGAGCGGCCGGACCACCAGATCCTGCTCGCCCAGAAAGTCGTCGACGACCACGCCGACCTGCTGCTTGCTGTCCCCGATCACGACCACGCACAGCTCGCTGCCGGTCGTTTCGCGGAGCTCCAGACGCAAGAGCTGCTCACCGCGCACCAGACCGATGTTGCGGCCGTCGAGCACGATGTACTGATTGCCCTCCATGGTCTTGGCGCTGTCGAACGGCACGCGCACCACGCGCTCGATCTTGAGCAGTGGAAAGGCGTAGGGCTCGCCCGCGATCTCGACCAGGATCGCCCTCAAGACGGAGCGTGTGACGGGCAGCTCCAGCAAGAACGTCGTGCCGCGCCCGAGCTCCGAGCTGACCGCGACGTTGCCGCCCATGGCGGTCACGGCGCTGCGCACCACGTCCAGGCCGACGCCACGTCCGGAGATGTCGGTCAGCGCCTGCGCCGTGGAGAAGCCAGGCAAGAACAGGAAGTCCATCAACTCGCTTTCGCTGAGCGACGCCGACATCTGCTCGGTGATCAAGCCGCGTTCGAGGGCCCGGCGCGCCACGGAGCTCGGGTCGATGCCGCGCCCGTCGTCGCTCACCTTGATGCAGAGCATGCCGGCGCGGTGGTGTGCCTCGACCGAGAGCCGCGCTTGCTCGGTCTTGCCGGCGGCGCGGCGCTGGTCCCCGGTTTCCACGCCGTGATCGATGGCGTTTCTGACCAGGTGGTTCAGCGGCGCTTCGAGGCTCTCGAGCACGTCGCGATCGACCTGCGTCTTCTCGCCGCTGATCTCCAGCCGCACGCTCTTGCCGAGCTGGCGCGAGAGGTCGCGCACCGAGCGAGGCAAGGCTTGTAGCCCGTCGGCGAAGGGTCGCATGCGCGTCTTCTGCGCCTCTCGGTACAGCCGGTCGCTGAGATCGTCGGCGCGGCGAGAATAGGCTTCGAAGTCGGCGGTCCGCTGCGCCAGCGCGCTGCGGCACTCCTGAGCGCGCTCCTTGGCCTCGCTCAGCCTGCCCGCGAGCGCCTCGGTGTTGGCCTCGCGCAAGAGCTGCTCGAGGTCGTTCAGCGCCTCGCGCAGCGCGGAGTGGCGCTGCTTCAGCTGCGCCAGTCCGTTGCTCAGCCCCTGCACGCGCCTGGCCTCGACCAGCGACTCACCGGCGAGGCCCATCAGACGATTGATGCTCTCAGCGGCGACGCGCACGACCCGCGCTTCACCTTCGGGGGGAGTCGCCTTCGACTCGGCGCTCGGCGCCAGCGCCCTGGTGGCCGGCTGCGCTTCGACGCTCGGCGCAGTGGCCAGCGCTCCGGCGGCGGCCGCGGCCAGCGCCTCGATCTGCTTCGCGAGCGCGCTGAGCTCGCCGGCCTGTCGTGTCGCCGTGGGGTGCAGCTGCTCGACGCCGAGGTTGGCGATCGCGCTGAACTGGTCGGCGCCGCGCAGGAGCAGATCGACCTCGGAGCTGGCGATCGACTTGGCGCTGTGCTGCGCCGCGACGAAGCGATCCTCCATGGCGTGAGCCAGCTCGACCACGCCCTTGAGCTCCACCACTCGCGCGGCGCCTTTGAGCGAGTGAGCGGCGCGCATCAGCTTGTCGAGTGTGCTCGCGGTCGCCCCGCCGCCCTCGAGCTCGACCAGGCCGGCGCTGAGGGCAGCCGCCGAGCTTTCCATCTCGGTGCGAAAGACTCCCATCAGGCCCTGGTCGTGACGGGCCGGCACCAGGCTGGGCGTGGGCGCCAGGGGCACCGGCGTGGCGGGGCTCGGCGCGGCAGCAACGCTATCGAGCAGCCCGAGCAAGCGCGCTCGCACGTCTTCGGCTGGCGCACCCGGCGAGCGCAGCGCGATCTCCCGGAGCAGGTCCAGCGCCGCCCGCAGCACCGAGACGGCAGCGGCGTCCACTGCGCCGCCCGCGGTCACCTGAGTCAGGGTGCTACCCAGGCGCGTGACGAGCTCCGCCAGCGCGACGTGACCGACCAGCAGCGCCGTCGATTTGAGGCCCTGCACGGCGCGGCTCAGGGCGTCGGCGTGAGCTCTGGGCGAGGGTGACGTTTCCAGCGCGCCGAGCTCGGTCACGAGCTTCTCGTGGTACGCGCCGAACTCCTCGAGGAAGAGCTCCGCCAGCGGATCGGGGTCGCTCATCGCACGCTCCGATCCAGCGCCGCGAACAGCGCCTCGGCGTCGAGCAAACCGACGTGCCGCCCGGACTGCTCGAAGACCTGCTTGACGAAGTTGTGCGGCTTGCGCGCCAGCGTCGACGGTGCGCTGCCGAGGGCACTCCTCTGCACGAGCTCCACGCCGACGACCGCGTCCGCGCGGAATACCCAGCGCCGTCCGCGCGGATCCTCCATCACGACCATGCGCGCGTGCCGCTCCGCGTTCGGATCGGGCGCGGGCGGGTCCGTCTCGAGCAGACCAACCAGCGACACGCACAGCTCCAGCTGGCCGTGGATGTTGACCATGCCGGCAAAGACGTGGCTCGTGCGGTGCGGCACGCGGTGTGGTTTGCGCTCCTCGGTCACCTCGACGAATGCGCGCGTCTCGAGCGCGAAGGCCTCGTTACCGATCAGGAACGTCAGCACGGACAACGAGCCTTCTCCCGCGCCGCTCGGCACCGCGGCCACGAGCTCGGTGAGCTCACTCTCGTACTCGCCGGCTCGCGCGCGATCGAAGAAGAGCCCGCTGGCCGCGGTGAACACGGAGCAGTTCTTGCAGTGGATGGCGCTCGGCAGCTTGGGACAAGAGCGGTCACCGATCACGCCGATGCGGTTCCAGCAGTCGTCCAGCAACGGCAGACTCTCGCTCATCGCGGCCCTCGCGCTGCGCGTTCGGCACGACGCCGGAAGTTTTGCGCGGCACCGAGGTCGCCGCGGCTCTCGCAGATCAGCGCCATGTGCAGCAGAGCTTCGGCGTGGCCGGGCTGGAGGTACAGCGCGCGATTGAAGCAGGTCTCGGCCTTGTCGACCTGGCCCTGGGCTTTGCGCACGACGCCGAGCAGCGAGTAGCCGTCGGCGTTCGGTCCGCGCTCGTTCAGGTCCTGCTCGCACATTTCGGCGGCGCGCTCGAGCTCGCCGCGGTCCGCGAGCTCTGCGGCCAGCGTCAGCTTGTTGACCGTCCGATCCAGGGTCGGACGTTCCGGGGCCTTGGGCACGGGGGCCGGTGCCGGCGCCCGCGCCAGGGCGGCGATCGACGCTGCAGTCTCGCGGCGCGGCGGGGCCTGCGTCGGCAGCTTAACGCCGTCCGCTCTTGCATCCGGCTTGAGGCTCGTGCCGCGAGGGGCAAAGGCAAAGCTCGCGCCGGCGCGGCGAAAGTGCCGGCTCATGCTCTCCAGCGACTCCGCGTGTCCAGCGAAGAGGATGCCGCTGGGATCGAGCAGACGGCTGAGCGACGTCAGCGCGGTCGTTCGCGCCTCGTCGTGCATGTAGATCAGCACGTTGCGGCAGAAGATCGCTTGATAGGTGATCTCGTTGGCGAGAAACGAAGGGTCGGCGAGGTTGGCCTGGAAGAAGCGCACGCATTCGCGCACCCCACTCGCGATCTGGTATTCGCTCTCTTGCTGATCGAAGTAGCGCGTGCGGAAGGCGACATCCACGCCGCGGAAGGAGTGCTGGCGATAGAGGCCCCGCTCGGCCGCGGCCAGGGAGCTCTTGCTGATGTCGACCGCGTCGATCTTGAAGCTCGCCGGTGGCAAACCGACGTCGAGCAGCGTGATGGCGATCGAGTAGGGCTCCTCGCCCGTGGAGCAGGGCGCCGAGAGCACGCGAAAGACCTTTTCGGGGCGCGCCGTGCGTGCGGCCAGAGCTCTCGAAGCGAGCTCGCGAAACGCGCCGTTCTCGCGAAAGAACCAGGTCTCGGGCACGACGAGCTCCTCGATCAGGTGATGCAGCTCGATCGTGTCCCAGGTGACCTGGCTGTCGTAATCCTCGAAGTCGGTCAGCCCGAGCGCGCGCATGCGCGTCTTGACGGCGCTCTCCAGCGCCGAGCCGCCGAGCGACTCGAGGGCGAGCCCCACCGTGAGCCGCAACCTACTGGCGATTTTCGAGAGCGGCATGGGCCGTCTCAGCGCCTCCGTCCGTGAGCTCCGGCAGCGCCGAGAAGGCGCGCTGCAAGAGCTCCTGCGAATCGAGTAAGTGGATCATCTCCCCCGCGTCGACGACGACCCGGCCCACGAAGGGTAGATCGGCCTGGACCGCGCCGCCCTGTGCCGAAAGCTGGCGTGTTTCCGTCACGCGCTCGGCGAGCAGGCCGACCGGTCTCGGGACCCCTCCGGCGAGCGCGTAGTCGAAGAGGAGGATCCTGCTGCTCAGGCGGTTGGCGCAGGGCTTTCCGCTCTGCATCAGGCAGAAGTCGGCGACCGGCGTGACGACGCCGCGGTAGCTGAAGACACCGGCCAGGTGTCGCGGAGCTCCCGCCAGTGGCTGCAGCGTCACGCACGAGATCACCTCGCGCACGCTGCGGCAGGGCAGCGCGCAGCGGTGGGGTCCGGCCGAAAACAGCAGCGCCAGCATCGCTCAGACAGGCACCGTGAAGCGCGAGATCTCGTCCTTCAAGCCCGCCACCGCGGAGCGCAGCGTGCCGGTCGCCTTGTCGAACTCGCGGATCGACGCAGCCGTCTGCCGCGCGCCCTCCGTGAGCTGTCCCATGGCGTCGTTGATCTGCGAGGCGCCCAGGGACTGGCTGCGAATGCCCTCGTTCACGCTCTCGAAGCGCAGGCTGAGCGACTGCACCTGCTCCATGATGAGGCCGAGCTGGCCGTTGATCTGGGCGACGGTGCCGACGCCGCGCCGCACCTCTTCGGTGAACTTGTCCATCTCCATCACGCCGGCCGACACCGCGGCCTGCATCTGCCGCACCATCTGCTCGATGTCGAGCGTCGCCACCGCCGATTGATCGGCGAGGCGCCGGATCTCGCGTGCGACGACCAGGAAGCCGAGGCCGTACTCGCCAGCCTTCTCCGCCTCGATCGCGGCGTTGACGCTGAGCAGGTTGGTCTGGTCCGCGACCTTGGTGATGGTGGTGACGACCACGTTGATGTCGCTGGCCTTCTCGCGAATGGTCGCGAGCTTCGACGAGATCGAGGCCGTCGAGCGCTCGAGCTGACGCATGGTGCCGTCCATTTCGCCCAGGCCCTGCCTACCGCTGGCGGCGAGCTCGGCGGTTCGGGTGGCCACGCTGTTCACCTCGTCGACGGTGCCGACCAGCTCCTTGCCGGTGGCGCTGATTTCCTTCACGGCCGCGGCGATCTGCGTGGTCGACGAGGTGAAGGCGTTGACCGTCGCTTCCTGCTCCTTGCTCGTGGCGCTCATCTCGGTTGCGGTCGACATCAGGCTCACCGACGACTGCTTCACGCGCGTGACGAGGGTACTGAGGTTCTTGGTCATGCCGCTGATCGCGCCGAGCAGGACGCCAGCTTCGTCGTTGCCCGACTCACTGATGGCCTGCGGGGTTAGGTCGCCCTCGGCGACGCGCTTGGCAGCCAGCGACGCCAGGCCGAGCTTGGTGGCCAGGGTCCGCGCAATGCTGTAGTTCACCGCGGCCAGGAGCCCGACGATACCCACCACCAGCGCGCCAAGGAGAACCATCCAGCTCGTGCTCGCTTCGATGATCTCGACCGCGCGGCGCTCGTCCTCGATGTTGCGGGCCTCGGCCATACGCACGACGTCGTCGATGGCCTTGCGGTGCTGCTGGTAGTGCTGCTTCAGCGGGCCGGTCAGCAGCGCGTCCACGCGCCCGCGATCGCCGGAGCGGACCGCCGGGATGTAATCGCTGTCGCGCACGCGGAAGAAGGCCAGGGCTGGCTCGTAGGAGCGATTCACCATCGCCTCCCGCATGGGACCAGGTTCGAGCACCCGCACCCACACGGCGTGACGCTCGTCGTACTGGCGGCGTAGCGCATTGCCCCGTTCGACCAGATCGTCGATCTGGGACTTGTCCTCGGTCTTACTCATCTCGTGGACCAGGAGGTACGACTCGATGATGTACTCCGGAGGCGGAAGCACGTCGGCGATCAGGTCCTTGCCCTCGACCACGCGGTCGTAGATCGGGCCTTTGACGCGAACCGTTTCCAGCGTCCGGTGCGAGACGAACGCGAACGCCAGAAATCCGACCAGAAACACACCGACGAGGAGCGACATTTTCGTCGCAAGCTTCATGTTGGCGAGCAGATTCATTTCGACTCCAACGGACTGACGAAGAAACGGTACCCCCGGGAACGAAACAAACGGACAGCGGAACGCGGTGCTTAGCCCCCCATCATCGCAAATCCTTTGGCTGTCGAAAACCGAGAAGAGTGGTTAGACTTATCGGTCGTGTCGGAACCTCGAGACGGACCTGTCGTCCTCCTCGTAGATGATCAACCCATCATTTATGAGGCCCTGCGCCGCATGCTGGAAGCGGAGCCGGACCTCGAGCTTCACTATTGCTCCGACGCTGCGCAGGCCCTCGCCACCGCGCGCCGTGTGCGCCCCACGGTGGTCTTGCAGGACCTCGTGATGCCCGACATCGAGGGCTTCACGCTGCTCAAATTCTATCGTCGGGAACCAGCGACCGCTGCCGTACCCGTGATCGTGCTCTCCACGCGTGAGGACGCGCACGACAAGAGCCGCGCCTTCGCCGACGGCGCCAGCGATTACCTGGTGAAGCTGCCCGACAAGGTCGAGCTCGTGGCTCGCATCCGCGCCCATTCGCGCAGCTACGTCTCGCAGCTGCAGCGTGACGAGGCCTTTCGCAAGCTCGAGGCGCTGACCCACGAGCTCGAGGCGCGCAACGCGGAGCTCGCGCGGCTGTCGGCGGTGGACGGCCTGACGGGCGTCGGCAACCGCCGCAGCTTCGATACGACTCTGGACAACGAGTGGAAGCGAGCGGCGCGTGAACGCACGACCTTGTCGCTCGTGCTGATCGACGTCGATTTCTTCAAGCGCTACAACGATGCCTACGGCCACCTCGCCGGCGACGACTGCCTGCGCAAGGTTGCGCGCGCGCTCGCGGGCGTCGTGAACCGTCCAGCCGACACCGTCTCGCGCTACGGCGGTGAAGAGTTCGCCGTGCTCTTGCCGGCGACCCACGGCGCGGGAGCCGCCGGTGTGGGCGAGTCGATGCGCGTGGCGGTGGAGAATCTCAAGCTCGAGCACCGCGCCTCCGACATCGCTGGCCACGTCACGCTCAGCCTGGGCGTGGCGACGCGCATTCCCCCCGCGGGCTCGTCGCCAGAAGAGCTCATCACCAGCGCCGATCAGGCGTTGTACGAAGCGAAGCGCCAGGGCCGGAACCAGCTTCGCTCCGCGCCTGCACAAGTGAAATAGCCGCGAGCGTAGCGAGGGGTGGTAGAAGGGCGTCATGCCCGAGTTCATCTTCACGATGCAGAACGTCACGCGCGTCCACCCTCCGGACAAGCGCGTGCTCGAGGACATCACGCTGGCGTTCTTCCCGGGCGCCAAGATCGGCGTGATCGGCGGCAACGGCTCGGGCAAGAGCTCGCTTCTGCGCATCATGGCCGGCGTGGACAAGGAGTTCATGGGCGAGGCCAAGCCTTACCCGGGGACGCGCATCGGCTACTTCGCGCAGGAGCCCGATCTCGGCGCAGCGCGCACGGTGGGCGAGGCCGTGGACGAGGGTGTCGCCGACGTCAAGGCGCTGATCAAGGAGTTCGAGGACGTCAGCATGAAGCTCGGCGAGCCCATGGACGACGACGCCATGACGAAGCTCCTCGAGAAGCAAGCCGCGCTGCAGGACAAGATCGACGCGATCGACGCCTGGAACATCGATCAGAAGGTGGATGTCGCGATGGAGGCGCTGCGTACGCCGCCGCGCGAGGCCGAGATCGCCAAGCTCTCCGGCGGTGAGAAGCGACGCGTCGCGCTGTGCCGCATCCTGCTCAGCAACCCCGACATGCTGCTCCTGGACGAGCCCACCAACCACCTCGACGCCGAGAGCGTCGCCTGGCTCGAGCGCTTCTTGCACGAGTACCCCGGCACGGTGGTGGCGGTGACGCACGATCGCTACTTCCTCGACAACGCGGCGCAGTGGATCCTCGAGCTCGATCGCGGCCGCGGCTACCCGTTCAAGGGCAACTACTCGGGCTGGCTCGACCAGAAGTCGGCGCGGCTGGCGGTGGAGGAGAAGCAGGAGAGCGCCCGGCAGCGCAAGCTCAAGCAGGAGCTCGAGTGGGTGCGCGCCAGCCCCCGCGCGCGCCAGGCCAAGAGCAAGGCGCGCCTGGGTGCGTACGAAGAGCTCGTGGCCAAGGCCAACAAGGGTTCGAGTGATCCGGCGGAGATCAGCATCCCTCCTGGGCCCAGGTTGGGCGACACCGTGATCGAGGCGAAGGACCTGAAGAAGGGCTTCGGCGATCGCTTGCTGATCGACGAGCTGACCTTCAGCCTGCCGCGCAGCGGTATCGTGGGCGTGATCGGGCCGAACGGCGCCGGCAAGACCACGCTATTTCGCATGCTGGTGGGCGAAGACAAGCCCGACGGCGGCTCGCTCAAGGTCGGTGAGACGGTGAAGATCGCCTACGTCGATCAGTCACGCTCGGCGCTCGGCGGCGACCAGAACGTCTGGCAGGTCATCTCCGGCGGCGAAGAGAAGATCTCCCTAGGCAAACGTGAGATCGCGTCGCGTGCCTACTGCTCGTGGTTCGGCTTCAAGGGCAGCGATCAGCAGAAGAAGGTGGCCACGATGTCGGGCGGCGAGCGCAACCGCGTGCACCTGGCCAAGCTGCTCAAGGAGGGCGGCAACCTGCTGCTGCTCGATGAGCCGACCAACGACCTGGACGTCGACACGTTGCGTGCGCTCGAAGAGGCGCTGCTCGACTTCCCCGGCTGCGCCGTGATCATCAGCCACGATCGCTGGTTCCTCGATCGCATCGCCACGCACATCCTGGCTTTCGAGGGTGACAGCCACGTCGAGTGGTTCGAGGGCAACTACCGGCTGTACGAAGAAGATCGCCACCGGCGCCTGGGCACCGACGCGGACCAGCCGCGGCGCATCAAATACAAGAAGCTCAGGGCCTGAGCAGCACGAGCCAGGGGCGCGCCAGGCCGGCCTTCTTTGCGTCCAGGATCTCGGCTGCGGCGATGCCGAGCCAGATCGGTACCAGCAGCGCCGAGATGCGCAGCGCGTGCTGAGCCGACAGGGTCGAGGCGCCGAGCAGCAAGCCGAGCAGCGAGCTCGCGAGCGTCGCCAGCATGACGACCCTGATCAGCCGCGGAGACCAGCGAGCCCTCCTGGCGTGACCGATCCCTGCCACCGCGAGGGCCAAGAGCCACGGCGGCGCGAACAGCAGGTTGACGTTGGACCACGCTGCTTCGTGTCCCGTCGCCACCCAGAAGAAGAGCAAGAGACCTCCGAGGCCGCCCACCACGACGCCGAGCAGAAGCAGCGACAGGCCGTAGCACCAGCGCTCGAGCGCGCGCTCCCGCCGGCTGCCGAGCGCCGCCATGCCGAGGCCGAGGGCCATGCCGATCCCGAGCAGCGGGACCAGGAGCTCTGGCGCCTGGGCCGGCGGCGGCGCGCGCTCGGCCTCGAACAGCACGCGCTCGGACCGCACCAGCGGCACTTGCTGGCCGTCCTCCGTGGTCACCTTCACGCGACGCAGGAGATTGGCGAACCGCTCCGGCAAGAAGGATTCGTCCCACTCGCTCTGCGGGCGATCGACGTAGCCCGAGAGACCGAAATCGAGGCCCAGATAGAGCAGCGGATCGTCACCAGCCAGCCGCAGCGAATGC
Source organism: Polyangiaceae bacterium (assembly GCA_035539475.1). Taxonomy (GTDB): domain Bacteria; phylum Myxococcota_A; class Polyangia; order Polyangiales; family Polyangiaceae; genus PMG-095. The sequence continues at coordinate 11,413 of DATLIL010000383.1, read as the reverse complement.
TCGCGGAAGGTCTGGCTCGCCGCCGGCCGTGCGCTCTTCTTGATCACCCCTCCGACTACACGGTCGATCGCGTCGCGCACGCGCGTCGAGCAGTTGTCCATGTAGTAGTCGTAGCGGTAGTACTTGTTCTCGGGCTTGGCGTTGACGGCCAGCGCCGACGCCAGCTGCATGCTCTGGCGCGGTGAGAGCGCGAGCTCCTGCTCGATCACCGTCCGGTTCTGGGCGCGATAACTTTCGAGCGTGTCCTCGAGCGTGTCCACGGACAGCCAGTAGTTCAGGCGCCGGTTCAAGAAGTCCGAGACCAGGCTCGGCGACTTGAAGGTGAAGGTCCCGAAATTGTAAACGAGCGCATGTCGCGATCGCCGCTGCTTGACCACGATCGCGTTGTGCCCGAACTTGGAGAAGGTCGGGTCGCCGGGTCCCATCGTCAGCACGGAGATGGTGAGCTCCGGCTCGCGCGCGTGCGCCGTGCCCGGCAACGCGAGCAGCACGACCACGACGATCGCCCGCAAGAGACTACGCACCCAGGCGTCCATTCCCGGCTGATCTAGCACGCCGGACCGCCTTTACGCTCGTTGCCGGGCGTGCGAAACCAGTCGGGTCATGCGCGTTCTCATCATCGGCGGAACCGGCCTGATCAGCGTGGGAATCGCCAAACACCTGCTCGGCCGCGGCGCCGGGGTCACCATGTTCAACCGCGGAAAGCGCCCGAACACGCTGCCGCCGGACGTGGAGCAGGTGACCGGCGATCGCGCCGACGCCGAGGCCTTCGCCGCCCTGGCGCGCCGGGAATTCGACGCGGTCATCGACATGATCTGCTTCAGCCCTGCGCAGGCCGAGCAAGCGGTGGAGGCGTTCGCCGGGCGTACCGCGCAGCTGCTCCTCTGTTCGACCTGTTGCACCTATGCCGTCGACATTCCGCCGCACGTCGTCGTGCGCGAAACCGACGAGCAGCGGCCGATCAGCGAGTACGGCAAGAACAAGCTCACGGCGGAGAAGCTCTTCTTGCGGGCTGGAGCCGACGGCAAGTTCGCGGCCACCGTGATCCGGCCGAGCTGCACCTACGGCCCGGGCAGCTTCTTGATCGATCAGCTCGAGTTCGACACCCCGGCCTGGGGTCGCATCGAGCGAGGCCTGCCCGTGCTCGCCGCCGGCGACGGCCTGGGGTTGTGGCAGGCAACGCACCGCGACGACGTGGGCAAGATGTTTGCTCACGCCGTGCTCAACCCCACGACCTACGGTCAGGCTTACAACGCCACCCGGGACGAGGTCTTCACCTGGCGCGACTTCTATCGCCAGGCCGCCTCGTCCCTGGGCCGAGCGCCGCGCGTGATCTTCATGCCGGCGAGCTGGATCGTCAGGCACGCACCCGAGCGATTCGGCCTGCTCGCCGAGACCACCCGCTATCACGGCGCCTACGACTCGAGTAAGGCCAGGCGTGACGTCCCGGAATTCCGTTGCGGCATCGATTTCGAGGTCGGCGCCCGCGAGACGCTCGAGGATATCAAGCGGCGGGGCGTGTTCCGCGACGGCCGCGGCGATGCGCTCTACGACCTGATGGTCGAGAAGGCGCTCGCCGCCGGGGCGGAAATCGAAGAGATCTAGGAATCGGGCGCCGGGCGCGCCTAGAGTGTCGGCCATGAGCAGGTGGTCCGAGTTCGAGGGGCGGTCGCGCCCCTGGCTCCGTTGCCTGGCCATGCTCGCGGCCTGGGCCGCCCCGATCTACCTCCTGGCCCAGGAGCCCGCGTTCCGGCACGCCCTGCTGCCTGGCGCCAACCGCGGGCCGGCGATCGCGGCGCTGGGCGGACTGGTGCTGGTCGGGGTCCTGCTCGTTGCCGTGCGGCGCGGACAGATACGTCAACGGAGTCTGTTCCTGCCGGCGCTGCTCCCCATCCTCGTCGGCACCGTGCTCTCGCTGACGACCAAGGCGCCGGAGCTCGGTCAGATGTTCGACAGTCAGCTCGGCGCGCTGTTGGATGAGCGGGCGCTCAGGAGCGGCCTGGTCGTCGACGGCTTTCGGGGCGGCGTGCTGCTGCTCTCCGTCGCGTTCACGGCGCTGGTGTCGATCGTCCATGCGCCCGGCGGGCAACCGGCGCTGGCCGTCGCGTTCGGCCTGCGCGCTTCGGTCCCCCTGATCGCTGTGGCCGCCGTCATGGGCTGGCGCGTGATCTACGGTGCCGACCAGGTCGTCGTGCTGCTGACGGCAATGCTCGGTGTCGTTGCCCTGGCCGAGCTCGTCACCACGCCGGGGCGTGAGTCCGCGCTCGTCTTTGGGCTGGCCCTCGCGGCGATGGTGCTGGCAGCGGCTGCGGGTCCGATCGACCGGTTTCTGGTGCAAACGGAGCTGCCCGCCGCATGCCTGGCCCAGACCTCCAAGGTCGTCGTGCGTTACGTGCCGGCGCTGCTGCTCGCCTTCGCTCTCGTTTTCGCGCGGCGGGTCGATCGCGAAAAAACGTTCGGAGCGCTTTCGCTGTCGCTCGTGCCACCACTGCTGGTTTGCGCGCTTTCGTTCGTGTTCTTCGAGCTCGCGCGCGACTGGGCGCGTGCTCCAGGCGATCGCTGGCTCTCGTCGCTGCCCGCTGGCTTCGAGCCCATGGAGAGTGAGGCTGATGAGCCGCCCAAGGAAAGCGTCGACGGTGTGCTCGTCATCGGCGAGCAGGCCCTGTCGCGCGGCGGCAAAGCGTTCGGTTCGGCTCAGGAGCTCGATGCGCCGGCCAGCTGCGACAAGCTGGTCGAGCGCCTGGCTTTGACGCCGCGTGAGCGGCTCGTCTTCGCGGCTGACCGTCGTGTCCCCCTGGCCCGGCTCGACTGCTTGCTCGGCGCCGTGACGCGCGCGGCGCGGTCGCGTCGCGAGAGCCTGGACGAGGGCAGCCTGCACACGCTGTGTACCCCGCTCGAGATCCGCTTTGACGCCAGGGAGGGCAGAGTTTCGCCGGCGTACATCCAGCTCTTCGGAGCAGGCTGTTATCGCGGGTTCAAGGACCTCACCGTCGTCGGACCCGGCTGGTCCGTGTCGACTGCCGCGGAGTCACGCCAGCACGCCGAGACCGAAGAGAACGGCGTTCGTTGCCCCACGAGCGCCATGGCGCTGGCGATGCCCCGCAGTTATCCCGCCGCGGAGGGACACGCGCGCCTCGTCTGTGGTTACGCGCCGTCCGCTCCGCCCGAGGTCTCCGCTCCACCGTCGTCCGCTCCGCCGCCGGAATCGCCGTTCGAGCTCTTCTCCGTCGCCGGAGCCGTCCTCGCCAAGCCGGAGGATCGCAGCGCGAACGTCGCATTTGCGGCCGCAATCCGCAGTTGTTACTCCGCGCCGAGCACCCGGCCCCAGCACGGGTTCGAAGGCTGGCTGGGCGTGAGCGACGGCGCCGCGCAGCCGGAGATGTGGCACGTGACGACAGGCATCGATGACGAGTCGGCGGCTCGCTGCGTTCGCGGCGCGGCGCTCGATGTCAGCCGCAAGCTCGCAGCCGGCAAACGGCGTGGCCAGCCGCTCCTGTTCACCTACTCGGTCAACGTGGGTCAGCGCGTGATCAAGCTCACCACGACCGGCATCAAGAGCAACGCCTGGGCGCCCCAGGCAATCGCAGAGCAGCTGCCGGTCATACGCGCTTGTTACGAGCCTCAGCTGCGCGCCAACCCGGGTCTTTCCGGCAAGCTCACCTTCTCGCTGGATCTCGACTTCCGCCACCGCATCCTGGCCGCGCGCTCGCAGCAGCCGCCGGAGCTGGCGCGCGTCGCTTACTGCATCGCGCCGCAGCTACAGGGCCTCGATACTCGGCCGCCGCCGGAGATGGGCGATCCGCGCTCGGCGAGCTTCAACATCGAGCTCGACTCGGTCTGGAACTAGGCTCTAGACCGTCAGCACGAGCTTGCCCACGGTTTCGCCGGCGTGCAGCAAGCGATGGGCCTCGCGCACCTCTTCCAGCGGCAAGGCTTTGACGGGTAGCGGGCGCACCCGGCCGGCTTTCAGTTCGGCGATGAGGTCGTCCATGGCCTCATGGAAGAGAGGCATCTCGTCGAACAGGTAGGACAGGTTGAACGCCAGCACGCACTTGTTGTCGTTCGTGAGATCGAGCGGGTTGAAACGGGGCGTGCGCAAGAAGTCCCAGGCGAGCTTCAGCCAGTTGGGCTTGTCCTTGCCGCGCGAGAGCATGGTGTGACAGCCGTAGATGACGAGACGTCCCGTGGGTCGGAGATGGCGATAGCTATCGCGCAGCGTCTCCGCGCCGTTGGCGTCGAGCACCACGTGAAACCCGTCGGGGCAGAGCCGCTCGGCCGTGGGCCAGAGCGCTTCCTGGCTCTTGACGATGACGGCGTCGGCGCCTTGCGCGAGCGCGGTGTCGCGCTTGTGGGCGGAGCTGACGACGCCGATCGTGCGCGCGTTCGAGGCCTTGCACAGCTGAGTCAGTGCGCAGCCCACGCCGCCCGCCGCCGAGTGCACCAGGACGGACATGCCGGGCCGCACGCGAACGAGCTCGCGCACGGCGTACCAGGCCGTGAGGAACACCGTCGGGAAGGCCGCGGCGTGCTCGAAGTCGAGCTCTTCCGGAAGTGGTTTCACGAGCTGGGCGTCCACCACCACCTCGCTCGCGTACGCGCCGAAGCGGGTCACGCCAAACACCCGATCCCCGACTTTCACGTTCTCGACTCTCTCGCCGATCGCCGACACGACGCCTGAAAACTCGAAGCCGGGCGTGATGGGCCAGCCCACGTATTCACGGGCCGACGGATAGAGTCCCAGGCGGACGACGCAGTCGGCGAAGTTCACCCCCACCGCACGTGTCGCGACGCGCACCTGGCCGGGGCCTGGAAGCGGTTCGGGCACCGTTTCCAGCTCCAGACGCTCGAGTCCACCGGGTTTTCGAATGGTTACGCGCTGCATCAGAGGGGCGTTCCCGTATAGCGCTCGGCACGGAGCGCCGGCGCACAAATCCGATCACAGCAAAAGACACATGAAGACCTATTCACCAGAGCCGATGTATGGCATTTACCTACGTGGGTCTGCGTCCGCAGAGGGCGCGCGAAAGTTCAATGCCTCAGGCCGTTGCCGACTACATCGCTCGCGCCCTGCGCGAGACTCTCGACAGCATCGTCAGCCCCGAGCTGCGCGATCGCATCGTGAGGTCGGCGTTGCAGTCTGCGGCGATGGCTCAGCTGCCGACCCATCCGTCGCTGTTCCGTCAGTTCATGGAAGGGCCGCTGCGCGAATCGGTGCTGCGCACCCTCGGCGCCGAGCTCGGTGCCTCGGTCATGTACGAGCTCTCGTCCGTCGTCACGGCCGCAGAGCGTGACCTGGCAGTGCGCAGCAGCAGGCGCCCGTCCAACATGGGCGGCTCCGCGCGCTCGAGCTCACCGCCACCGGTGGGAACACCGCCGACGTCGCCCATCAACCACCCGCCCGCCCATCACCTGCGCACACCGATCTCTGCCTGGGCACCCAGTGACGTCGTCCGCCCGAGCCCGACGATGCCGTCGCGGGGCAACACCAATCGTCCCCCGATCACGCCGCGTTCGTACGAGCTCGATCCGCCGGACGCGAGCCAGCGCCAGCAGCAGGAGCTGCGCCACACCGACCCCTACGACGACGAACGTCGCGCACCGACGCAGCCCGCGCCTGACTCCGGGCCCGGCGAGCTGATGCCGCCGTCGTCCAAGAACTATCCCCTCGGCACGGCCAACGCGCTCGGCGTGATCGGCACTGCCTCGGTCGAGCCTGGTAACGGCAAGCGCACGCCGCTGGTGCTGGTTGCGAGCAGCAACGCGGATCTGGTGCGTAACTTCGGCGCCTGGCTCGATCCGCGCGCCTCGGTTCAGCGCGTGCGCGGCGTGAGCGCCATGTTCCAGGATCTCGCCGCGGCGAGCGAGCGCCGCATCGTGATCGTGCTGGACGCGCGCGCGCCCTCCGTTCGCCCGCTGTCCCTGGCTGCCATCGCCGACGAGCTCCCTCCCGGCACCAAGGTCGTGCTCTGGGGCGTCGGCGCCGACGTCTACTCCAAGATGCTGATCGTCTCCGGCAGCGTCGCCAAGTGGCTGGTCTGCGGCACCGAGTCGCCGACGAGCGAAGTCGTCGCGCAGTGTGCGCGCCTGGTCGGTTAACGCTTCGCTAGGCTTGATCGGCGACGAGCAGGGGGCTCGCCTGCGGCGCTGGTGCGGGCCAGAGGCTGCCGGCTTCGGTGTGCAACGCGATGCGCACGGCCTGGTGAGGAAAGCCCGAGCGCCCGACGATGGCCTCGACCAGCTCGGCGATCTTGGCCGACCCGGAGGGTCCGATCTTGATCGTGGCCACGATGGGGACCAGCCTTCCGACGACGCCCGCACCGTCCAGCGCGGCGTAGGCCGCGTCGTCACCCAGCGCGAGTGAGCGGGTGAAGGCGCGCACGTCCACGAGCTTACCCAGGCCCTCGACGTTGCGCCGCACGCGGTGCTCGCTCTTTTCGAGGAAAGCATCGATCAGCTTTGCCAGGCCCGCGCGCCCGCCGAACTCATCCAGTGAGCTCTCTGCGAAGGCGATGACGTAGCTCCCGCCGGTGACGACCGCCGTGATCGAAGGCTCCTTGTTGGGTACGAGGCGGGCCTCGAGGAAGCGCAGGCCACCGCTCGCCGCGAGCTTCAGACGACCGAGCAATTCCTCCGCCGACGGAGGATCGATGAGCTTCACGTCGACGTACTCGTCCAGGCTCGCCACGCCGAGCGACAGCGCAGGCCCGAAGCTCAGATCCGGCTTGGGGTGGAAGCCCTCGCTGTAGGCCACGCGCCCGCCGGCGCGCTTGATCACGCGCGGCAGCTCGCGGATGAGGTCGAGGTGACCGAGCAGCGCGGCCGGCCCCGTCTTCTCGAAGCGCAGCCGCATCTTCACTGGTGGGCCGCCGCTACGCACGGGGCGATGGAACTCGGGATGCTTCTTCTGGAGCTCGGGTCGATCGGGACGCTCGGCGGGCAAGACGGGCAGGCGAGCACGGTCGCTCGGCTCGTTGGCACCCAGCCGGGCCAGACCGTCGATACGGTCGCTGCGCATCGCGCCGAGATCGCAGGCGATGCCGCAGTCGTAACAGACGAGGCGTCGCTGATCGGCCTGAGCGTCGGCCACGTTGGTGTGGTGGATGAACGTGCCCGCGACCTTGCCGCAGGGCGGGCTCAGGCGGCCGGCAAGCGCCTTGCGGTACTCGCGGGCGAGGAAGCCCTGCTCGAGCCCGATATCGAGATGATCCCAGGGCACTCGCGCGGTGACGGGGATGGTGCCGAGGTAGAGCTGGATGTCGATGCCGAAGTGGCCGAGCGCTTCCTTCCACAGCTCCAGGCGCAGCTGGTCTTCCCAGGAGTCGAAGCGAGCGCCGGCGAGGAAGGCGCGCTCGATCACGGGACCGAGGCGGCGATCGCCGCGCGCCAGGACGCCCTCGAGCACGCTGGTCGTAGCGTCGTGCGTGCGCAGCTGGATGCCCTTGCTGCTGCGCAGGGCGTCGCGCAAGAGCCCCTGCTTGCGCTCGACCTCGTCGATCGGGTCCATGGCACACCACTGGAACGGCGTGTGCGGCTTCGGCACGTGCACGGAAACGCTGACGGTGACGCGCGGGTTCCTGCCGACGCGACGACCCACGCCGAGCGCGTTCTTGCCGACGCTGGCGATGCCGAGCACGTCCTCGTCCTGCTCCGTCGGCAGGCCGATGATGAAGTAGAGCTTCATCTTGTCGAAGCCGCGCGAGAAGACGCGCTGCGCCGTCTCGAGCAGCTGCTCTTCAGTGACGTTTTTGTTGATCACGTCACGCATGCGCTGCGTGCCGGCTTCGGGCGCGAAGGTGAGGCCGCTGGCGCGCACCTTGCGCATGTCGTCGAGCAGGTCCTCGCCCAGGCCGTAGGCGCGCAGCGAGGCCACTCCCAGGCTGACGCGCTCGGGCGCCGTCTTTTCGACCAGCCGCTTGATCATCGGCGAGATGCAGCTCACGTCGGCGGTCGACAGCGCCGTCAGGCTGACCTCGTCCTGGCCGGATTTTTCGAGGGCGCGCAGCACCGTCGAGATCACCTCTTCCGGATCGCGCTCGCGCACCGGGCGGTAGATCATGCCCGCCTGACAGAAGCGGCAGCCCTCGGTGCAGCCGCGGGCCACCTCGATGCTCATGCGATCGAAGATCGCTTCGGGGCCGCCCACGGGGCCGTCGTCGGGGAAGGGGAAGCGCGAGAGATCCTCGACCAGGCGCCGCTCCACCGGAAACGGCACGCCGGGCTCGGCCGGCTTCTGCACGACCTCGAGCCCGCTGCTGGCGTCGACCGCAGTGCCGTACAGCGAGGGCACGTACACGCCGCGGATCGAAGCCAGGCGCTTGAGCCGCTGCTCGCGCGGCAGTCCGGCGCGCTTGCCCTCGGTCCAGGCGAGCGCGATCTCGGCGGCTGCCTCCTCACCGTCGCCGATCAAGAAGGCGTCGATGAACATCGCGATCGGCTCGGCGTGGGTCGCGACCGGACCGCCGGCGATGACCAGCGGATCGTCGTCGCTCCTGTGCTCGCTGCGCAGCGGCACGCCGCCGAGGTCCAGCATCGTCAAGATGTTGGTGTAAGTGAGCTCGTACTGCAGCGAGAAGCCGATGACGTCGAAGTCGCACAGCGGGCGCCCGCTCTCGAGTGACACCAGCAGCTGGCCGTGGTTCTTGAGCTCGCGCTGCATGTCGGTCCACGGCGTGTAGGCGCGCTCGGCCAGCGTCCGCTCGTCGTCGTTCAACAGACGGTAGAGAATGCGGAAGCCGAGGTGGCTCATCCCGATGTCGTAGATGTCCGGGAACGCGAGGCAGATGCGGGCCTGCACGGCAGCCCAGTCCTTGCGCCGGACGCCGTGCTCGGCGCCGGTGTAGCGGGTGGGTTTCGCGACCTTGTGCAGGAAGCGCGCGTAGGGATGCTCGAACAGCTGCATCGGGGGGCGCGCAAGATAGCGCCGAAGTCGGCGCGCGGCAGGGATTGTGTGCGATTTTGTAGCGAGGCGCGCGTTTTGCGGGGCTTTCCATGCGGATGCGTGGGAGCATCGCAGTTCATGCGCCTGCGTCAGTCGCTGTGTCTCGCCGCGCTGCTTCCGCTGGTTTCCTGCGCTGAGGACGAAGCCAGCGGGCCTTCGCGGCAGAGCTCGAGCGCCGGCGTTCGCGAGCAAGTCCTGGCCTCCTGCCGGCTCTTTGCCGAGCGATTGTGCCAGAGCGCAGAGTCGTGCTGTGTCGCCAGCACGGGCGGCTTCGACGCGGCCGTGTGTGTCGACGAGGTCGTCGGTGATGTCTGCGCACCCGCTGCGGACGCAGTCGCGGCGGGTTTCGCCACCTACCACGAGGACGCCGTCGAGCCGTGTCTGGCCGCCCACGCCCTCTCGCACGAGACCTGCGTCGCCGACTGGAGCGAGCTCGTCGAGCTCCGGCGCGGGATCTGGTCGGCGTGCAAGGTCGTGGTCGGGAGCAGCGCCGAGGGGCGCGGGTGCACCACATCCGTCACCTGCGCGCAGCCGGAGGGCTCCAGCGTCGCCCGTTGCGTAGCGGGAAAGTGTCGTGTGCTCTCCCTTCTGGGCGAGGGCGCCGAGTGCCCGTACCCGAACGGCGAGGTTTCCGTTTGTGACCAGGGGCTCTACTGCACTGCCGTCGAACGCGACGAGATCGGCGAGTGCGTGCCGGCCACCGCAAATGACGCGCCGTGCGATCCAGTGCCGCTGAATCCGGAGTGCGGGCTCGGCAACTACTGCGATGCCGCGCAGGGCGTCTGCCGCAAGGCCGACAACTTCGGTGGTCCGACCTGCGAGCTTGGCCCCGAGTGTGTCTCCTTCAACTGTGACCGGATCACGGGTGAATGCGTGGCGCCGCTGGCGACCGTGGCTGAGCTCTGCCCGCCGGTGCTATGACCGCCGCATGATCCCGGTGGGTCCCCTCGAAATCCCCAAGCTTGCCGCCGCACCGCGGTTGACCTGGCGCATACCCGGCTCGAAGAGCATCACCAATCGCGCGCTCGTTCTGGCTGCGCTGGCCGACGGCGAAAGCGAGCTCACGGGCGTCCTGGAGAGCGACGACACGCGCCACATGCGCGCCGCGCTCGAGGCCATCGGCGTACCGGTGCGTGCCATTGACCCGACCACGCTGCACGTCTCCGGTGGGCGCTCTCGCTTGCGCGCTCCGGACGCGCCGCTCTTCATCGGCAACAGCGGAACGTCGGTGCGCTTTCTGGCGGCGCTGGCGGCCGTCGTGCCGGGCCGCGTGACGCTGCAAGGCGACGAGCACATGGCCAAGCGCCCCATCGCCGACCTGGTCGACGGCTTGCGGCAGCTCGGCGTCGTCATCGACTGTCCCAGCGGCTGCCCTCCGCTGACCGTCGCCGGCGGGCGCCTGCCCGGTGGGCGCGTGCGCATGCGCGGCGACAAGTCGAGCCAGTACTTCTCTGCGCTGATGCTGTCGGGCGGCGCGGCAGACGGCGACATCACGATCGACGTGGAAGGCAGACTCGTCAGCCGTCCGTATGTCGAGATCACGCGCCGCATGGTCGAGGACTTCGGCGGCCGCATCGATGCGACCGAGTCGAGCTTCGTGGTGCGCGCGACGGGCAGCTACACCGCCCGCTCGTACGTCGTCGAGCCCGACGCCTCTTCGGCGAGCTACCCCTTCGCCATCGCCGCGGCCACGGGCGGCTCGGTGACGGTGCCGGACCTCGGTACCGGGGCACTGCAAGGTGACTACGGTTTCACCAGCGTCCTCGAGCAAGCCGGCGCCGCGGTCGAGCGCAAGAGCTCCGAAACGCGCGTTCAGGGGGGCGGCAAGCTGGTCGGCATCGACGTCGACATGCACGACATCTCCGACACGGTGATGACGCTGGCCGCCCTGGCGCCGCTGGCTGAGGGCCCCACTCGCATCCGCAACGTGGCCAACATCCGGCTCAAAGAGACGGATCGCCTGGCCGCCATCGCCACCGAGCTCGAGAAGCTCGGCCAGGGGGTGACGCAGGGTGAAGATTTCATCGTGATCGAGCCACGCCCCGTGCGCCCGGCCCTGGTCCACTGCTACGCGGACCACCGCATCGCCATGAGCTTCACCGTGCTCGGAATGGCCCGCGGCGGCGTTCGCATCGAGGATCCGGCCTGCGTTGCCAAGACCTACCCTGGGTTCTGGGACGACGTCCGCGCCTGCTACGTCTCGGCGGGGGCGCCGGCTCCCTGGTGAGCTTGCCGCCCACGAAAATGGTGAAAATCCGCTCCACTTGGTCTACACAGCTTGCGCGTCGTGGCGCATGCAGCCAGGCTGCGAGGATCAGGTGAAAGCTGAACTCGTCACTCCGAGGGCGTCGTGTCGTCCGGTCTGAACATCATCGGTTCTGGTCACTTCGTGCCGGGCCGTCCCTACACGAACCACGACCTGGCTCGTGTCCTCGACACGAACGATGAGTGGATCCGGCAGCGCACGGGCATCGG
>DATLIL010000382.1:0-1633 GCA_035539475.1 Polyangiaceae bacterium | reverse complement strand
GGCATGACGACCTCGAACGTGTTCCGCATCGAGCCGGGTCGCGGCCGCGCGCTGCTCAAGATCGAGGGCGGCTCATCGAGCACGCAGCGCTGGGGCGTCACCGGCATGATGGTGGGCATCCCGCTATCGCTCCTGGGCATGGGCCTGCTGGGCTACGGCCTCGTGCAGGAGAAGGACGCACTCCAGATCGGCGGCGGCATCACCCTCGGCGTGGGCGCGACGATCGTGCTCGGCTCGCTGCCGCTGCTCGTGATGGGCAGCACCGACGTCCACGACGGCAAGGGTAAGCAGATCGCTGGCACCCCGCCGCGCGCGTTCTAGACCACAAAATGAAGCCGGGCCGATCCGTCTCTCGACGAACCGGCCCGACGCAGCGGCGAGAGGCTTCGCTTACGCCTTGAACTTGCGCATGAAGTCGCCCAGCGCCTGGCACCACTCGAGGGGCACGGCGTTGTAGATCGACGCGCGCATGCCGCCGACGGAGCGGTGGCCCTTGAGGCCCTCCATCTTGAGCTTCTTGGCCTCGGCCAGGAACTCTGCCTCGAGCTCCGGCGTCTTCAGCGTGAAGACGACGTTCATCGTCGAGCGCGAGCCCTTCTCCACCGGCGAGGCGTAGAAGTCGGGGCGCGCATCGATCGCGTCGTAGATGGCCTTGGCCTTCTCCTGGTTGCGCTTCTCCTGCGCGACCAGCCCGCCCGCCTTCTTCACCTCGTCGAGCACGTTGCGCAGCACGTAGACGCTGAACGTGGGCGGGGGGTTGTAGAGCGAGTTGTTCTCGGCGTGCGTGCGGTACTGGAAGATGACCGGGATGTCCTGGCGACCGGCCGCGACCAGCTCCTTCTTGACGATCACGACCACGATGCCGCTCGGACCGAGGTTCTTCTGCGCGCCGGCGTAGATCAGACCGAACTTGGAGACGTCGATCGGGCGCCAGGCGATGTCGCTGGACATATCGGCGACCAGCGGCACCTTGCCCGTGTCGGGGAAGGAGTGAAACTGCGTGCCGAAGATGGTGTTGTTGCTGGTCAGGTGGACGTACGCGGCGTTCGGGTCGAGCTCGAGCTCGGACTGCGCCGGGACACGACCGAACTTCTTGTCCTTCTCGGTGCTGGCCGCGACGCGCACGGTGCCGATCGTCTTGGCTTCCTTGTAGGCCTTCTGCGACCAGGCGCCGGTCAGGATGTAGTCGGCGCTCTTGCCGGCCGGGAGCAGGTTCATCGGAACGACCGCGAACTGCTGGCTGGCGCCGCCCTGGAGCAGCAGGATGTCGTAGTCGTCGGGGACTGCGAGCAGCTCCTTGACCAGGCCGATCGCCTCATTGTGCACGGCCTCGTACGCCTTGCCGCGGTGGCTGTGCTCCATGACGCTCATGCCGGTACCGGCGAGGTCGAGCAGCTCGGATTGGGCGCGTTCGAGAGCGGACAGCGGCAGTGCCGCAGGTCCGGCGTTGAAATTCATGACTCGAGCCATATTCCTCCAGGCGGGCAGGTGGGGCCGAGGGCCCCGCCGTCAAACGGGAACGGAAAAGTCTTCCCGCTGGCCTCGCCTAGCGTCTGGGGTGGGTCGCGTCAAGGAGCAGCGGCCGCCGCCAGCACGGCCGCCGCAGGAATCGCCCCCTCGCGCGCGAAGTGTA
>DATLIL010000381.1:0-4252 GCA_035539475.1 Polyangiaceae bacterium | reverse complement strand
GACGTCGAGGACGAGTCGCTGGGCGACAGCGGGCGCAGCGACCGGGTGCAAACGGTGCCCGGCTTGCCGCGGCTCACCGACGGGTGGTTGATCGAGATGTCGCACTCTTCGCCGCGTCCGATCACCATGCGGCGCTGGGTCAGCGCGAACTCGCTGCCCGGCTCGGGCCCTGCCAGCTCCACGAGCCGATCCGACTGCGTGGACATGGTGAGCCGCGGCAAGCCGGGCACCGTTTGCGCGCGGTCACTGCGCGAGCTCTCGCCGAGCGACTCGTCCTCGACGTCGAGGCGGTAGTCGCCGAATTGAATGATGTCGCCGTGGTTCAGCAGGTGGCCATCGCCGACCCGGCCGCCGTTGACGTAGCAGCCGTTGTAGCTGCGGTTGTCGTGGAGCAGCCAACCACCGCTGGCATCCTTCACGACCTTGGCGTGGTGGCGCGAGATGTTCCGCTCGGTGAGGCGGATGGCGTTGTCCTCGGCCCGGCCTATCGTGTACTCGTCGCGAACGAGGTGGACGACCGTCTTGTTGGCCTGGTCGTCCTCGATCGTCAGCTTCCACATCGGCGTGCTCGACGGAAAACGCTAGAAAGCCCAAGCCTTACGAGCGGCGGCTGGGGCACTCAGCAATTTGTCATGGTTACCCACGAGACGGAAGCCCCCGCTTCTCGGCATAGCGGAACAGCGCGTCGTGAACGCCGGGCCGAATTTCGCGTATTTTCTGATTTTCTCGGGTTGGACAGACACGATTGGTCAGAAGGACGGTGACCGTTTCGGCCACCGGGTCGCACCAAAAACTCGTACCGGTAAACCCCAGGTGCCCGAACACTTCGGAGCTGCAGACCTGACCGGCGGCGGACAGGTTGCCGGACTTACCGTCGAAGCCGGCGCGCAGGCTGCCTCCTGGTCGTCTTCGCACCAAGGGGAGAACCTCGGCTGGCTCGAGCCAGTCTAGCCGGCGCCCCGCCATCGCGTCGAGCACCGAAGCACCGAGGCGCGCGACGGACTCGGCCGTGCCGAAGAGCCCGGCCTGGCCCGCTAGCCCATGACCAGCCATCGCCCAGGCGTTCTCGTCGTGGACGACGCCACGCAGCTCACCTCCACGGAAGGCGACGTGCTCCGTCGGCAGCACGCGCGTCACAAAGTCCTCTCCCCTCGCCCACCACTGTCGCACGCTGAGAACATCCAGCCTGAGTGGATCGCAGACGTCAGCGCGCACGAGCGCGTCGAGCCTCTGACCCGAAGCCCGAGTCAGCGCCTCACCCGCAAGAAAGTAACCGAGATCGCTGTAGACCGGCGCGAACCCGTCAGCGGGTACCGGCTGCTGGCTGTCGCTCCGTCGTGACGACGCCGCGAGCCGAAGCGCGGCGCCACGTTCGACCGGCTGACGCGCCACGAGCGGCGCGAAGAGCGGACGGTGGGCCTCGAGGCCAGCACGATGCGCGAGCAAGAGCTCGAGCGCGCAGTTGGCGCTCGGCGTGCCGGCGGCCTCGGCCACGAAACGTGCGATCGGGTCGGACAAGGTGAGCAACCCACGGCGCGCCGCTCGCGCTGCGGTGAGCGCAACGAAGGACTTACTGACGCTGGCGAGATCGAAGATCGCCTGCTCGTCGATCGGCCCCTCGGGCGCTTCCCCATGTGCTCCGAGCGCGACCTCGAAGACTCCGGCTTCGCGCCAGGCTGCCGCAACGACAGCAGCGCGCGCGGCTCCAGAGCGCACAGCACCCCGGGCGACCTCGTCGAGCTCCCGATCTCTTGCTGAAGTACTCATAGAGGTGGCCTTTTTGACCTGAAGGAGCCAAGCCCGGTATCCTTGACCGGATCAGTATGAACGAGGCCGCGACGTAATGGCTGAGTTTGCTTGGGAAGCGCGCGCCCGGACTGGCGAGGTCCGCAAGGGCGTGATGGAGGCGGAGAACGAAGACACCGTCAACCAGCGCCTGCGCCAGCAGCAGCTCAACCCGGTCAAGGTACAGAAGAAGCGGAAGCTGACCGAGCTTTCCTTCGGTTCCGGCGTCGCGATCAAGGACCTCGTTACCTTCACGCGTCTGTTCGCCACGATGATCGACGCAGGCCTGCCGCTCGTCCAGTGCCTCGACATCCTGTCCAATCAGCAGACCAACAAGAACTTCGGCAAGATCCTGAAGGACATCAAGTCGGCCGTCGAGCAGGGCGCGTCCTTCAGCGAAGCGCTCAAGCGGCATCCAAAGGTGTTCGACGAACTGTTCGTCAACCTGGTCCACGCCGGCGAGACGGGCGGCATCCTCGACAGCATCATGCAACGCCTCTCGATCTACCTCGAGAAGCGTCAGAAGCTCCTGCGTCAGGTGCGCGGTGCGCTGGTCTACCCGTCGATCGTCATCGTGATCGCCACGGGCGTGATGATCGTCCTACTCACCTTCGTCATTCCTGCGTTCGAGGGCATGTTCAAGGACTTCGGCGGCGGCAAGGATAACCTGCCGTGGCTGACGCGCATGGTCGTCGGCGCCTCTCACGGCTTCGTGTCGGCAGCGCCGTTCCTGGTCGTTGTCGCCGCCGGCATCTTCTTCGGCCTCGGTTACGCCTACCGGCAGCCACGCGGCAAGCGCTTGTTCCACAGGCTGCTCCTCAGCACGCCGCTGGTCGGCCCGGTGCTGCGCAAGATCGCCGTCGCGCGCTTCACGCGTACTCTGGGCACGCTGCTCCAGTCCGGCGTGCCCATCCTCGACGCCCTGGAAATCTGCGCCAAGACCTCGGGCAACGTCATCATCGAGTCCGGCATCATGTTCGTGCGCCAGCAGATCAGCGAGGGCAAGAACATGGCCGAGCCGCTGACGGCCACCAAGATCTTCCCCGACATGGTGGTGCAGATGATCGCCGTCGGTGAGCAGACCGGCGCGCTCGATCAGATGCTCAACAAGATCGCCGACTTCTACGAAGAAGAGACGGACATCGCCGTCGCCGCCATGACCTCTGCACTCGAGCCGATCATGATGGTCGGCGTCGGCAGCATGGTCGGCGTCGTGCTCGTGGCCATGTACCTTCCGATCTTCAGCCTCGCGGGCAATATCAAGGCGGAGTAGCGGCCCAGGGGTCTAGGGGCCCAGGGGTCTAGGGGCCCAGCCTGAACTCGGGTCTAGGGGTTGAGCCGGAGAGGCGCCGGAACTGAGTTTGGTTTGGCTGCCGCTGCTGCGCACTTGCGTTTCGGTCTCCGTCGCAGCCCGTGAGCTCGTTCCGCTCGTACAAAGCCGTCTGTTGCAAGACCGTCAGGTCGCGACGCCAGACTCGCGTCAGCGAGTCGAGCTGGATCCACTTCAGGGATCCTTGTCCAAACCAGATCTCGATCGGAACAGAGACCCAAGTCACAACAAACTGACCGAACAGGCGCGGCTGTCTAACAGGTCACCCGGAAGGCCAGGCGCGATGCGCAGGCACTCCGCCAAAACAAAAACAAAACCAGCGAGGCCGCGCGGTAGCGCGGCCGAGCAGCCGAGCTACCGCGCGGCCCGCTCGTAGGCCTCGAGAACAGCCTGGGCCAGGGCTTGGCCCATCTTCTCGTAACCGCGAGGCGTGAAGTGAAACCGATCCGGGCGCGCGAGCGGCGGGTCTTCGCGCAGCCAGCGCCAGTAGCTGCCATCGCCACCCATGAACAGGCGAAGGCTGAAGAAGCCGCAGCCGAGCTGCCGGGCGGCGTCACGCTGCACGCGTTCGATATCCACGAGGCGAGCCGGAGAGCCGCCGTCGGGGGTTCCGGCATCGGGCGGGGCAACGATCACGCACTCGATTTGCGGTTGGCCGCGCCGCAGGCGAGCCACGAGCTCGCTGAACTGCGCGAGGTAGGGATCGACGCGGCCGCCGTCGAAGGCCTCGTTAGTGCCGTAAGCCATCACCGCCAGATCGGGCTTGCGCGCTGCGACCTCGGCCACGAAAGCATCCCGGTCCCAGGCCAGCGGCGTGGCCACGCGAGCGCCGTCGATGCCGAGCGTGTCGAGCACGACGCCCGGCTCGACGCCTTCGACGATCACACCGAACAGCTTGGCGCGCCCCGCCTGAGCCGACAGGTACAAGCCGTCACGGACGCCGGTCTCGAACGCGATGCGGCGGATGCTCGATCCGGGCACGGTCTGCGCTGGACTGTCCGGAGTGACGAGCTCCTGGTTCTGGCCGGCCTTGATCTTGAGCTTGGCGTTGGCGTCGAGCGCGTACAGCACTTGCCAGCGCGCGCCGCCCTTCAGTGCGTTCTCGCGTAGCTCGATGTGGGCCAGCGCCGAAGTGTC
>DATLIL010000380.1:0-2880 GCA_035539475.1 Polyangiaceae bacterium | reverse complement strand
CGCTACGACCGCAGCGGCGAGCTGGTCTTCGCCGGCGCCCACGAGGATCTGATCGTGCACCGCGCACGCAGCGGCCGTCGATGGTGACGTCCTGGATGTCGCTGGTCGCGCCGACCCAGGTGCCGAGCGTCTGCACCAGCTCGCACTCGCCGCTGCGTGCGCGGTGCACGATCAGATCCTCGTGGGCGCCGGCGAAGACCAGCTCGCCGCTGCGGTCGTAGCGGATCAACGAGAGCGTGGCGTGCTCGTCCTGGTTCAGTCGTTGCCTCACGTTGTCGTAGAGCACGGCGTTGACGACGCCGAGCAGCTCGCTGGGCGAGGCGTTCGGCGTGTGCCTCCCGATCGCTGCCACCACGCTCTGCAGCATCATCATCACC
Organism: Polyangiaceae bacterium; assembly: GCA_035539475.1. Lineage (GTDB taxonomy): Bacteria > Myxococcota_A > Polyangia > Polyangiales > Polyangiaceae > PMG-095. The sequence continues at coordinate 2,503 of DATLIL010000380.1, read as the reverse complement.
AGGCCCGGGCGCAGGCCGTGGCCAGCCACGTCGCCGATGCCGATCCAGCAGCCGCCGTCGACGGACAGGACGTCGTAGTAGTCGCCACCGACCTCGCTGGCGGGGATCATCATCGCCGCGATGCTGAGGCCCGCGACGTCGAGGTCGCGCGGCAGGATCGAGGTCTGGATGCGCGAGGCGATCGAGAGCTCCTGCTCCAGTCGCTCTTTTTCGGCCTTTTCCTGCTGCGCAGCCGCGTCGGCCACGCGCTTGACCAGGCGCGCGCCCTGCAGCGCCGCGCTGATGAGCTCACGCAAGAGCTCGCACACCAGGCGGCGCTTGGCGCCGAGCTCGAACAACACGAAGCCAATCTGGCGTTGCTCGAAGAACAGGGCCTGAACCAGCAGCGAGCGGCGCTCGCCGTGGCGGAAGCGCTCGGGCAGGAGCTCGAGGGTGGGGAAGGGCAGGCCGTCGCTCGGCAGCTCGCAGAGGCGGCCGTTCTCGTAGGCGACGATCAGGCGCGACGTGGTCTTGGGCCGCTCCGCGTCGTCGTAGACGGCCACGTAGGCGCTGGGGATGTCGAGCGACGGTAGCCGGTCGGCCAGGGCGCGCGGCAGCGTGTCGACGTTGAAGGACGTGATCAGCGACTCCGAGGCGTCGGTCAGCACACCCGCCGAGCGCTCGGCCAGGAGGCGCAGGTTGCGCTGCTCGCGCTCGACGCTGTCGGTGATCAGCACGTGCAGGCGCTGCCACAGGTTCTCGAGCCTGAGCCACAGCGCCGGGCTGTTCATCACGCACGGCAGGAGCCGGCGGCGCAGGCCGGTGGTGGCGCGGTGCCAGACCAGGAGATCGCCGCCGACGGCGATGGTGCGCATCAACACGTCTTCGAAGCGGGCCAGGAGCTCGCCGTCGTTCTTGCCTTCGAGCACGAGCATCAGCTCGTCGACGAACTCGCTCGTCCACTGCTCGGGGCCCAGCATACGCGAGGTCGTCTCGGCGTGGCGGAGCTCGCTCAAGAAGCTCGGCCGGCGCGTGGCAAAGCTGTGCACGAACGAGCCTTCTGCCGGCTCGAACGCAGGCGGCGCCTCACTCGGGGCCCCCTCGGACATGCAGCCGCAGGAGCGGCGGCGGATGAAGTGCGTGGGCACGCGCACCTGGTGCGGCGCCGCGCGACCCTGGATGCGCGCGCAGAGCATGTCGAGCACGGCACTAGCCTGCTCGAAGTAAGGCTGACGGATGGTGGCGAGCGACGGCGTCGAGCTCTTGGCCACCTCCGAGTCGTCGAAGCCGATGATGGACAGATCGCGCGGCACCTGCATGCCGGCGAGGAGCGCCGCCTGCAGCGCGCCGTAGGCGGCGAAGTCGTTACCCGCGATCAGGCCGTCGGGGACGATGCCGCGTCCGTGCATGAGCTCGTTCATGGCCTCGTGCCCGGCGCGCTCGTTGTAGTCGCTCTCGACCACCAGCCGCGGGTCGTACTCGAGCCACAGCTCCTCCAGCACGGCGCGGTAGGCGTCCAGACGCTCGCGCGCGTCGATGTTGAAGAGCGGTCCGGTCAGGCAAGCCAGGCGCACGCGTCCGTGCACGAGGTGCAGGTGGCGTACGGCCTCCTTCACCCCGGTCGCGTTGTCGACGTTGACGAGCGCGCCGCCGGGGACGTCGACGGCGATGCCGCACATCGGCAGCGGCTCGAAGGCGGAGAGGAACTCGAGCTGTTGCTCGCTGGTGGCGGCGAGCGAGCAGCAGCAGATCGCGTCCAGCGCCGCGGGGCTGGCGAGCTCGAACGCCATGTTGTGCATGCGCTCGACGCCGCGGTCGACCAGGATGCCGCCGACGAAGCAGAGCAGCTGCAGCTCGCGGCGCTCGGCCTCGACCTCGAAGGCGCTGATCAGCTCGTTCGAGTAGGGGTTATGGACGGAATCCACGAACAGACCGATGCGGGGGCGACCGGGCGTCGTCGAGACCACGATCCGAGCCTACAACAGTTGGTCGCGGCGGGTGCCCTCTGGTAGGTTTCGACCGCCCCATGCGCCGCGCCCCGCTTTCGTTTCTGCTCTTCGTCGCGCAGGCAGGCTGCACGCAGAGCCGGGCAGATGTCGGCAAATCCGCCGGGCCCGCGCCGAGCGCCCAGCCCGCCGTGATTGCCGCGGCCGCGGCCCTGCCGACGCCAGCGCCTTCGGCCGCACCGGCGGCCAGCGCCAGCGCTGCCCCGCGTGTCCCGCTCGAGGACGGTCCGCGTCTGTACGCCAAGACCCGCAACGTTTGGATCCGGCCCGAGCCAAGCGCCGAGAAGCAGTGGATCGGCTTCATGTGGACCGGTGGCTCGGTGCGCCTGCGCAGTCAGACGCCCCAGGCGGGCCCCGGCTGCAGCAACTTCTACGCTATCGAGCCGCAGGGTTACGTCTGCGTGGACGGCGAGCGCGCCACCATCGACCCGACCGATCCGGTGCTGCGCGCCATCACGCCTTACGCTCCGCGCGTCGACACGCCCTGGCCGCATCGCTACGGCGAGTCGAACGGCACG
>DATLIL010000379.1:0-4137 GCA_035539475.1 Polyangiaceae bacterium | reverse complement strand
GTGTTGGCGGTTCCGCCGTCGCTATTGGCGTCGCCGCCGTTGGCATCGCCGCCGGCGCCGTTACCGCCCTTGTCGCTGCCGCCTTTGCCGCTGCCGCCCGAGCCGCTCGCGCCGCCGGTGACGACTGGAGGCTTGCTCGGCGAGTCGTTGTCGTCGCCGCCGCTGCAACCGTAAATCTGCGCCAAAATCAGGACGATGCCGGCGGTGCCGCCGAGTACGGCCTGGTTGTAGTTTCGTCGTTTCATGATCAATCGTTCCTGTAAGCTTCGCAGTAGCCGTAGTTGCAAGCCGGGCGCTCGGGGTCGGAGCAATCGTCGTCGTCGGAGCACGCCTCGCAGTAAGCAGGCTGCTTGTTGGTGGCGATGATTTCGAAGAAGCAGTCGCAGGGCTTGTCGGGCGCGAACGAGCTGACGGCGCCGAGCAGGCCCTCGCGCTTCACGCGCATGGCGCACAGCGGAATGTCGCCAGACTCGATCGACTTGCCGAGCACGTTGACGTCGCCCGGTCCGGGGGTCTCGTTGGTGCCGTTGATCCACTCGACCAGGTTCTTGACGTCGGGGTTCTCGATCTCGCCGTTGGTGTCGGTGGGTGCGAAGAAGTGGCCGATCGCCCACAGGTGATACAGGCCGTTGCGCACGTTGATCTTGTCGAGCGTGTTCGACTTCGAGTCCGGCCAGTAGCCGCAGCTCTGGTCGTAGTGCTGGTAGGCCAGCGTCTTGACCGTGGCACCGCCGCTGTCAGCTGCGCTGCCGGAGACGAAGCCGAGCGTGGAGTCGGCCGAGGCGGCGAGCGCGCCGATGCCGCTGATCACCTGGCCCTGCGTCGTCTTCTCTTGCGCCGTTCCGAGGCCGTAGAGGGCTTCGGCCGGCACGTTGATCGACTGCGCCAGGAACAGCGAGGCGAACGAGTTCGACTGCCTGACGAAGACGCTGCCGTCGGTGGTCCACGGCGCGACCTGGCCCGCGGCCGGACCGAAACCGTAGATGAAGTAGAGCGCTTCGGCGCTGATCGAGCTGTAGGTCGAGTCCTTGTGCGTGACGATGTTCAGGCTCTGGACCGGTCCCTGAAAGTCGCCGATGCCGTCGGGCAGGGTGACGCCGCAGTCCTCCACGGGGTTGCCCATGTGAGCGAAATCCGGGGCCACTTCGGGGGCATCGCACTGCGCCTCGACGCCAGCGGCGTTCCAGTACTTGTAGGCCGTCGTGGCGCTGCCGGTCGTGAAGTACTCGAGGCCGGGGCAAGCACCGCCGATGTCGGCGTAAAAGATGGTGATCGGCTCGGCGAGCTTCGCAAACTCGATCGCGATCAACTTGAGGTCGGCGGTGATGGCGCTGCCGCCAGAGCCGTAGATCGCGTGATCCACGGTGGGGCAGGGGGCGGCCAGGGCAGGCAGCGCCGTCAAGAGCGCGAGCCCGCCCGCGCAACCCGCGGTGATCGATGAAAGTTTCAAGCGCATTTTCCTTTGTTCCTTTGACTGTCCAGAGATCGGAGCGCCCCTTCACCCGACGGAAGGAGCGATGTGTTCATCGCCGCGCGCCGCCTGTGGCGGCCGGGTACTGCGACTGCCCGACCAGCTCGCGCAGCAGTGCCGTGAACTTCGCCACGCCGAAGTGCGACACCAGGAGGACGCGCCGGCCCAGGCGCTTGGCCTGTTTGCGCGCGCGCCAGACGGCGGCGTGACTGTTGACGCTCGTCACCACGACGACGACGTCCGAGCGATCCACCAGCGCATCGAGCGTCGCGCCGCCACGGCCCGCGAGGTCACCGACATGAAAGTCGAGCTCGACGCCCTGGTGAGCTGCGATCTGGCGAAAAAGCTCTTCGCCTCGATCAACGCCGCCGACGATCCCAATGTGCATGACGAATCTCTATTTGTTCTATAGAGTGATAGTGGTTAGTTCGTCAAGAGGGTTCTTGCGCACCTTCTGCGACTTAGAAAACAGCGGAAACATGGGGTGAATGATGAAATACAATTCCTATCGGGGTCGTAGTAATTGCGGTCGGGCTGGTCGTCGTGGAGGGGCGGCTCTGCTCGGTCTGCTGCTGGCAGCGCCCATCGCGCGCGCCGCGCCATGCCCCGAGCCCACGGGCCGGGTTCTCCACGGCAGCGGTGGCTCCCTCTTCACCGCCGACCTCAAGTTGATCGCCATCGAGGGCGCCAAGGCGGCCGAGCCGCTCACGATCTTCTATGCCGACATCGGCGGCGAATGCCCGGGGCTCGAGTACTTCGTCAACGGCAGCGCAACGACGTCCTACAAGTACTGGAGCGCCTCGGGCGTCGAAGCGACGTGCGACGCGCCCGAGGTGGTCCCCGATTTCGCGATCGCGCACGAGGAGCTGTGCCCGGAGGTCGAGCTCGACGGCATCGTCTCCCAACCGCTGTTCGTGACCTCGCAGGCCATCATCACCCACAAGGACTCGACCCAGACGTCGATCAGCCGCGAGGCGCTCTACTTCATCCTGGGCTTCGGTGCGGAAGAGGGCGGGGTCGAGCCATGGACGGACCCGACGGCGATCTTCATCCGTCAGGAGAACAACTTTGCGTCTCGCTTTCTGGGAACCGCGATCGGCGTTCCAAGCGAGGCGTTTCAGGGCAACTCCAATTCCTCTCAGGTCATCAGCGCCATAGGCGCGCTGGCTGCCTCCGCGGACTCGACACTCAGCTACGTCAGCACTCCAGCGGCGGATGCAGGCGGCGCGACCGTCAAGACGCTCGCGTACCAGCACACCGGTCAGAGCTGCGGCTACTGGCCGGACTCGAAGTCGAACACGCTCGACAAGGCCAACGTTCGCAGCGGCCTTTATGCGCTCTGGACTCAGGGGCGGATCCACTATCGCGCGGAGGATGACAACCCGCTCGTGGCCGAGCTGATTGCAGGAGTGACCGGCACCGGACCCGGCTTCGAGGGCGTCGACACCCTGCAGAAGACGATCGAGTCGGGCGACATTCCGCTTTGCGCCATGCGCGTCCAGCGGGAGGGGGTCTTCGGCGCGCTGAGCTCGTTCGCGCCCGAGACCCCCTGCGACTGCCTGTTCGAGGTCATCGCCACGAACAAGCTGCCTGCGTACTGCGAGGAGTGCTCCGGCGACGACGATTGCAGCGACCGCGAACGTCCGGCTTGCAACTTCGGCTACTGCGAAGCGTACTGAGGACCGAGGGGGGGATCAGCTCAGTGCAAGCTTGGCTGCGCGCAGGTAGACGTCGAGCATCGAGGGGCCGAACACCACGTAGCGGATGCGCGCTGGGCAGGGCCTGGCTGCAAGCTCGTGTCGCAAAGTTTGCAGTGCGACGGTCGCTGCTTCGCCCGCGGGATACCCGAGCAAGCCCGTCGCCACGGCGGGAAAGGCCAAGCTGCCCAGGGACAGGGCGCTCGCCGCACGCAATGCGCCGACGTAGCAGCGTTCGAGCGCAACTTCTGCGGCCGCGGGATCGTGCTCGTAGCGCGGGGCGACACAATGAATGACGAAGCGACTGGGCAGGGCAAAGCCGCTCGTGACGACCACGTCTCCGGCGTCGAGCCGCGCGGGGCGCCGAGCGCGGAGCTCTGCGCGGCAAGCCGCTGCCAGCTCAGGCCCGGCGACGCGCTGGACGGCGAGGTTGACCAGGCCGGCGCCGGATAGCAGCGGATCCGTCGGGTTCACGATGGCGTCCGTGGTCTCGAGCGTGATGTCTCCGACGACGAGCTCGATGGTGGAACCACGAAGGCGAAAGACATGCGCGCCCGTCGGCGGCGTCACCGATGTGTCGATCATGGACGGGCACCCAACGCCGCTACTGCTTGCTCCGGTACGGCCTGGAGCCGTCGCAGAAGGGCGTTGAACTTGGACACGCCGAAGTGAGCGACGAGTTCGAGCCGCTTGCCGGAGCGCTTGCACTGTTTGCGCGCGCGCCACACGGCAGCATGGCTGTTGACGTTGGTCACCACTACGACGACGTCCGCTCGCTCGACGAGAGCGTCGAGGGTCGCTGTCCCGCGACCGGCGAGGCCGCCAAAGTGAAACTCGAGCTCGACGCCCGCTCGTGTGGCCAGCTGCCGGTACAGCTCTTCGCCCCGGTCGACTCCGCCAATGACGCCAATCCGCATGAAAATCACGCTGCCGCTAGGCCCTGGACTAATAAATCTATTTAGTCTATAG
>DATLIL010000378.1:0-3209 GCA_035539475.1 Polyangiaceae bacterium | reverse complement strand
CGCCGACGTCGCTCATCGGTCGCTCTCCTTCGCGCTCCGCTCAGTCGTCCTGCGATCCGAGTGGGAGCTGCGCATTGCTCGCCGCGGACTTGCTCCGCTTCGCGCCCCGCTTGGGCTTACCCGTGCCAGCCGCGGGGACCGCCGCGGCTTCCGCCGCACGCTCCTGGGCGGCACGCTCGGCGTTGAGCGCGAACAGGCGATCGATGACCGCATCCTCGAACGCCGCGACCGCGCGCTTCTCGTCGTCGGTGCGAGGCGTCGTGTACGCAGGCACGAGCGGGATCAGGTCGGTCCAGCCGTACGCGGCGAGCACGGCGCGATCGAGCTCGAGGTGGAGCTCGCGCAGCGCGACGATGTCGTGCTCCAGGCAGTCCGGATCCTTGAGGCGGTTGTATGTCTGCGTCAGCCCCTGCTGCGTCGCGATCATGTAGGCGGCGCGAGTGTCGTAGAGCTGCTGGCCAATCAGCTCAAGCTCAGCCGACGATTCATCGGGCAGTCGATGAGGGAAAGGAAAGGTCTCCAGGCATTCAGTCGGGGTATAGCGACGCGTTTGTTGGAGCGATGAGCCATTGAACGTCGCCCAGCCCTCGTGGATGCGACATTGTATTACTGCAAATGATGAATGGCTCGACAACAATATAATCACGCAGCTATCTGCGAGCACAACGTCGCTGGATACAAACGCAAACGCGTGGTGCGCACTTACGCGAGATCCTGCCAATGCTCTTCCGTGTCGCGTGACGTACTCGCGGAATACTGGCGATCTGTTCGCATGACGCCACCATTGCTCTCGGCGGTCCCTCTGGGCAACAGAAGCTCGCGCAGGCTTAACCTTCTCTTCGACGATATTGAAAAGCTCCGAATACAAACGGGCGTCCAACTCGCCAAGTTCACCAAAATCAATCACGAACCGATTCGATGATTGCTCGGGATCGGAGTTAAAATCCTCGCCCCCGACGTACCTGTGAATGCGTTCGCGAGATCTAGGATCACGTTCACAGATCTCGCGCATTAGCGTCAGAGGAGAACTGTCCGGCTTTCCATCTTCGAAGACGAAGCCGCTGCCCATCACCATGTTGCCACGGGCTGGTAGATTTCGATTGGCGGCGAGCGACACTGGAGTCGACTCACCTCCTCTTTGAGATAGGTACGAGTTTATTTGGCCGACCACTGAGCCGTTGATCACCGGGGACAGAGCTGTGATGTTAAGCGCAAAACAGACGACACTGACGGACACGCCCACATCGCCATCCCACTCCTTGTTGGTCTCAGCATAATATATGTTTGCCCCATGGCCACATATCCATGCTAGCCCACTTGCACGTGTATCCCCTTGATTGATCGTATTTGTTGCAATCATTCCCGCTGCGCCCTTGTCGCCTAACAGCATGAACACACGTCGAAAAAAGAATGCTGCCAGATCAGTATTTCCAGAAGTAGAGAACGAGTCAGCCAGCCAGTCTCGATAGCTAACGCTGTGCACTGAGCTGATTCGAGTTCCACCAAGGAACGGCGGGTTCCCTACGAACGCGTCGATCCACGCCGCGCCGCCCTGCTTGTCTCCGTCGAGGGGATCCGGCCGGTTCACCCAGAACACCTCGGGGTACTCGGCCATCCAGTGAAACACCGGCACACGCGCGCGGATCTCGGCGCGTAGCTCGAGCAGCTCGCCGTCGGGCGGGCCGCCGTCGCGCAGCCAGGCGAGCACGAGGTCGAGCCGGCGGTCGCGCTCCTTCTCGCGCTCCTTGTCCTTGTCCGCCGCGAAGAACGCGCCGACGACGAGGTCACCGATCAGGCGCACGCGTTCGAGCGCGTCTTCGGCGTCCTTGAGCAGCCACTCCTTGTCCTTCTGCGCGGCCGGGGATGCGTCGGCGGCGAGGTCGAGGATGCGCTGGCGGGCGGCGATCGCCTCGTCGAGGGTGGCCTTGAGCTCGGTCGCGCACAGCTCGACCTGGGTCCTGGGCTTCCAGTGGAAGGCGGTGATCTGGTCGAACGACAGGCCGACCAGCGAGTCGCCGTGGCGGAGCGCGTGGTCGACGAACGTGAACGGCAGGTCCTTGGCGAGCGTGACGAGCCAGAGCGAGAGCTTGGCCAGGTTGACCGCGTAGGCGTTCTTGTCGACGCCGTAGAGGCAGCGCTGGGCGACGAGGCGGCGGGCGATCAGCGTCGCGTCCTCGCTGCCGGCGAGGAGGTCGTGGCGGCCTTCGCGCGTCCAGGCGAGCACGACCTGATCGGCGAGGTAGCGGCAAGCCTCGACGAGGAACGCGCCCGAGCCCATCGCCGGATCGCAGACCTTGAGGTTCAGGATGCGCTCGGACGGAGGGTGCTCGCCCATCGCGCCGAACAGCGGCTCGAGCGTCTTGGCGACGATCGGCGCGGTGAGGCTGCGCGGCGTGTAGTGCGAGCTGGTGCGGCGGCGCTCGGGTCCGGGCTGGATCACGAGGGAGCCGGCGGCGCGGCGATTCGGCGTGCCGTCGCGGTCGGAGACGGCGTACTCCGCGAGCGTCTCGAGCGCGTCGACGGGCTTCTTCGTCGCGCCGAGCGCCTTGTGGAGCTTCTCGGCCTGCCCTTTGGCCATGCCGGTCGTCTCCTGCAGCCACTTCGCGCGGGTCGCGGGCTTCTCGGCGACCACCTCGTCGCCGCTGAGCCACACGCGCGACGGGCGCAGGCACACCGCATCCGCGTCGAGGCGGACGACGTGATAGCCCATCAGCGCCTCGTAGACGGAGCCGATCTGCTCGACGTCGAGCGCGCGGTACGACAGGCGCTGGCGGCGCAGGACGAGCAGCTTCTCGAGCACGCGGAACACGGCCTCGTCGTCGACGCTCGGGACGCGGACGTCGGCGCGCGCGCTCGGATCGACGATCGGCGCCGACCCCGGCTCGCCGGCCCAGCCCTCGAGGAACGGGTACTCGTGCGGCGAGAACAGCTGGCCGCGGCGGGCGGGCATCCTGAGGTCGCCGTGCTCGGCGCCGAGGTAGACGGCGCGGAACAGCGCGCACAGCCGCGCGTAGGCCCCGAAGCGTCGCGACATCGAGTCGGGGTGCGCGCCGTGGTCGGCTTGGAGCTGCTCGAACAGGCCGAGGACGCTCAGGTGCTCGGCGTAGAGCTCGTCTTCCACGGGCAACAAGCCCTGGTCCTCGGCGTACAGCACGAAGACCAGGCGCAGGAGCTGCGTCAGCAGGCCGCCATACAGGTGATCGCCCGCC
>DATLIL010000377.1:0-14816 GCA_035539475.1 Polyangiaceae bacterium | reverse complement strand
GATCGGCGTGCGGAGCTCGTGGCTGACGGTCGCGAGGAACGCGCTCTTGGCGTGACTGGCGCGATCGGCTTCCTCCTTGGCGCGCTGCAGCTCGATCTCCATGCGCTTGCGGCTGGTGATGTCGGTGTAGGCCCCGGCGATGCCGAACACCTCGCCGTTCGCGTCGCGCAGCGGCACTTTGGACGTCAGCAGCACGCGCTCCTCGCCGCCCACCTGGTGTTGCGTCTCCTCGATGTCGAGCCGCGGTACGCCCGAGGACATCACTTCCTCGTCGACGCGGATGTAATGAGCAGCTTCCTCTTCCGTCCACGGCAGGTCGTAGTCCGTGCGACCGATCATCTGCTCCGGCGTGAGCCCGGCGCCCGCCGCGTTCTTGCGATTCGTGCCGAGGTAAACGTAGTTCCGGTCCTTCCACCAGATGCAGTAGGGCAGCGTATCCACGATCTGCTGCAGGATGCGGTCCTGCTCCGCCTCTGGCTGTTGGTCCTTGCTTCGCTCGCTCATCACCGCTCCGACGCCTGCAGAAACACGAACGCGCCCTTCTTGTTCGAGATCACGATATCTACGCTGCCGTTGCCATCGAGGTCGCCCGTGGTCAGCTGGGTGCCGACGCCGGAGTCATCGTCGATCAGGGTCGGGTGAAAGGCCACTCCGTTCTGGCTGCGCTCCGCGGCGAACCAGTAGAGGCGCGCCGGCGCCGCGAAGTCGGGCATGCCCTCGGGGACGTGGCCCCAGAACCGCTCGCCCGCCACGACGTCCTCGAGGCCGTCACCGTCGATGTCCGCGAGCGCCAGCGCGTGCGGCTCGTGTATCGTGACCTCGGCGTCCGGGTCGGGTTCGCTGCCCGGGACGATGACGTGCTCGCTGAACTCAGGCGAGGGCTCCCTGGAGATCTGCTCGAACCAGGAGAGCCCGTAGCCGTGCGCCGAGAGCGTGGTGATGACGTCGGCGTCACCGTCGCCATCAACGTCCGTGGCCGGCATTTGCGCGCCGCCGTAACCGAACGCCTGCTCCACGCGCTGCCAGCTCTGCCTGGCGCTGTCCGGAGCCGGCTGCAGGAAATACCCGGTAGCTTCGAGTGCGTCGGCGCGGCCATCGCCGTTCAGATCCCCCACACCGAGTCCATGGGTAAAGGTGACGTAGCCGCGCGGCTCGCTGAGCGGATGAAACACCCAGGGTTCGGACGGGCCATCATCGGCTGACGACCAGCCAAAGACTCCGCCGCTCATGTGCACGAGCTCGGGCTCTCCGTCGCCGGTCAGATCCGCGAACGAGGGCGCCTCGTTGTCGATCGGAGCGTCGCTGATGGCGTGACGCGCCCAGAGTGCGTCGGCTGAACCCGGATTCTCGTACCAGGCAGCAGCAGCGCCCGGAAAGCCGACGACGAGGACGTCCGGCAAGCCATCGGCGTCGAAGTCGTGCACGAACTGGAAAAAGCACTCCGAGTACGAGTAGGGATCGGCCTCGGCGCGTGGCCAGATCGCGTGGCGCGCCCCGTAGCCGGGACCTTCGTACCAGTCGGGGCCCGCCACGACGTCCGTCACACCGTCGCCGTTGAAGTCGCCGAAGCTAGCGCCCTCGCACAGAAACTCCCGGTGCAGGGTGATCTTCACGAAGCGCGCGTCCAGCGCCGGCTCGCGCGGCAATGGGTCTGGCGCCGTCACGCTAGGAGCGTCCTGGGACGAGGCCCCGCAGCCGCCCGCCGCCAAGGCGAACGCGGATGCCAGGAGCATGGTCGAGCACCCTCGGCGCATCATGCACGCACCATCCTAGCCCCGAGAGGCCGATGGTTTCGCACGAAATCGTTCGCCTTACGGCCCCTACGCAGCGCGTGCGCGGGCAGCCGTCTCGTCGAGCAGGCGCTCCAGCTTGACGTCGAGCTCCCGTGCTACCGCGTCGACGTCGGGCGAGCCGAACTGTGCCATCAGCGCAGACGGCCGATCGTAGGTGACGATCACATGCGCGTCGTCGATCCCCAGCACGAAGAGTCGCAGCGGGACGTAGAGAGCCGCTCGCGGCTCGTGCTTCGTCATCTGGACGGCAATGAGCGCGTTGCCAACGACGTAGGTGGTCGCGCGGACCCGCTCACCCCTGAACACCGTGAGGAGCGCACCGTGATCGAGCTTCTGAAATAGCGAGAAATCGAGCGGCCCGACGAACGCCGTGAGCTTTGCCTTGGCCGCGTCGACCGGAAGCGCGGCGAGATCCGAAAGGGCCTCGAGATCGGTCCGTCCGAGGAGCGCTTCGAGCGAGCGCGTGAAGGCCTCGTGAGACACGTCGAGGCTGCGCTCGGTCCGAACAGCTCGGTAGCTTGTTGTTTCGAGCGGCGCTTGCATGCAAGCATGATGGCCACCGCGGGAGGACCATCAAGCCCTCCGCGGCTACTTGCGGAACAGCTTCATCCGCTCGGAGGCACAAGTTGGCCCACCCGAGACGAAATCTGCCGAAAATCGCGCGGCACGAGCGTTGCTTTGAGCTCGTGGCCTTGAAACACGTGTTTACGGTGCTCGCCGGTCTCACGTTCCTGACCCTTGGCGCTTGCGGGAACAGCGAAAGGGACGGAACCGAGTCCCCCGAAGCGGGTACGGCAGCGGGGCCCGACGCGGCCGCGCCGGAGAGCTGTCCAGATGCGGGGTACCCCCGACAAGGTGAGTCGTGTTCCGGCAGCGTGGTCTGCCCAAGCCGGGATCCGGTCATCAATGCCCCAGGCGTTTCCGACGCCCAGCTGAGCTGCGAGTGCGTGCAAGAACGATGGCTCTGCAAGTGGCTCGAATGCCCGGTCTTCTACCTCAACAGTCAGCCGTGTCCGCTGAGCATCGCCCTGCCCGAGGGCTGCACGTGCACCTCATACCCGTCGGCAACACAAAACGTCGGCAGCTGTGGCTGCAGCAAGCTTTAGCGTTTGAGCGCAACTACTTGCGGAACAGCTTCATCCGCTCCTGGACGCGGTCGAGGCACGCGAGCACGTCCTGATACTCGAGCAGGCGGTCGTGCAAGCTGATGGCGCGGGTGATGGCATCGAACAGCTGCTCCGGGTGGCCCTTGACGATATAGGCGAACGGGCGGTGCTCGTTGATGACCTCGTACGGATCCTTGAGGTCTTGATAGGCCGAATGAAAGATGATCGGAGTGTGCGGGTGCGCCGCCTGGATCCGCTCGCAAGCCCAGAAACCATCGGGCCCCTCCATCTTGATATCCAGGACGACGACCGAGACGTCGGCGCTCATCGCCGTGACACCCGCCATGGCGTCTGGCGCGACGATCACGCGGTACGTCCGGCGCAGAGCAAAGACGATCGCCTCGCGGATCGAGGGGTCGTCGTCGATGAGCAAGATGGTCCGCTTCTCGCCGTTTGACAAAGGTCTGCTGGACGTCATCGCCTTCACCCTGTGATGCAGCTCGCGGCCCTCTGCACTGGATGGTGGTAGCGGTACCGCAGCTAACCAGGGGAGTCTAGCCGTTTTCTCGGTGTTCGCGACGCAGCTATGCCGAACTTGCGCAGCATGTTTCGGGACTAACTTGCATCATGATAGTCACTGATCTAGAAGCCCTTGCATGGAACGAACCAGCTTCGCTGACATGCCCTGCGCGATCGCACGGTCGCTCGACCAGGTAGGGGAGGGCTGGAGCTTGCTCATCCTCCGGGATGCTCTGCTCGGAGCGCGTCGGTTTCAGGATTTCGAAGAGCGTTTGGCCATTCCGCCGAACACGCTGACGCGACGGCTACGGACGCTGTGCCAGCGGGGTTTGCTCGAACGAAAGCGTTACACACAGCGTCCGCCGCGTGATGAATATGCGCTCACGGAGAAGGGACGGGACCTCTTGCCTGTGCTCCTCGTCCTGGCGGCCTGGGGTAATCGCTGGCTTGCACCGGACGGTCCGGCGCTGGTGCCTGTGGACGCGCAGACCGGCCGGCGCGTCGAGCCGGTGGTCGTGGATCGCAGGACGCTACGTTTGCTCGAGCCCGGCAGTGTTGCACTGAAAGCAGGTCCGGCTGCGCCGCCGTCGCTGCGGCGGGCGCTGGCGCGACCGGCAGTTTTTGGAGGTCAGTCATGAGGCGTGTTGTCGTCACTGGGATGGGTTTGGTCACGCCGCTGGGTGTCGGTGTCGATCGCGTCTGGGCAGAGCTGTTGCAAGGTGCCTCGGGTGTACGGCGCATCGAGAGCTTCGACACGAGCGACCTACCCGCGAAAATTGCAGGGCAGGTACCTCGCGGGCCACTCAGCGAAGGCGGCTTCACGGCCGACGACTATCTCTCGAGCAAGGAGCAGCGACGGGTCGATGACTTCATCATCTTCGCCGTCGCTGCCGCGCAGCACGCCGTGGAGGACGCTGGTTGGGTCAAACCCGTGGACGCGGAGCTCGAGCGCACGGGCGTGATGATCGGTTCGGGCATCGGAGGCCTGCAGGGCATCGCCGAGAACGCAGTGAAGCTCGAACAGCAGGGGCCGCGGAGAATTTCCCCGTTCTTCATCCCGGGCAGCCTGATCAACGAGGCCTCCGGGGCCGTGTCGATCCGGTACGGTTTCCGCGGGCCCAACCACGCCGTCGTCACCGCCTGCGCCACCGGCGCGCACGCCATTGGAGACGCGGCACGGCTGATCGAGCTCGGCGATGCAGACGTGATGGTCGCGGGCGGAGCCGAGGCCGCCAACTGCAGGCTGACCGTGGCTGGCTTCGCCGTGATGCGCGCGCTCTCCACCGGCTTCAACGACGAGCCAGGGCGCGCGTGCCGACCCTGGGATCGCGATCGCGACGGCTTCGTGCTCGGCGAAGGCGCCGGCATGCTGGTGCTCGAGGAGCTCGAACATGCGCGCCGGCGCGGCGCCAAGATCTACGGCGAGGTGCTCGGCTACGGCCTATCCGGCGACGCGTTTCACATCAGCGCGCCCGAGGCGAGCGGTGATGGGGCGCGCCGGGCCATGGCTGCTGCGCTCAAGCGCGCGCGCCTCGAGCCGTCGGACATCGACTACATCAACGCTCACGCCACCTCGACGCCGGTCGGGGACCCGGTGGAGATCGCCGCGGTGAAGACGCTGTTCGGCCCCGCCGCCGCTCAGCTGTCGATGTCGTCCACCAAGTCGTCGACCGGGCATTTGCTCGGCGCGGCCGGGGCGGTGGAGGCCATCTTCACGCTGCTCGCGCTGCGCGACCAGATCGCGCCGGCGACGCTCAACCTCGACAATCCAAGCGAGGGTTGCGACCTCGACCTCGTGCCGTTGCGGGCCAAGCCGCGCACCATCCGTTACGCGCTCTCGAACTCGTTCGGCTTTGGCGGCACGAACGCCGCCCTGGTGCTCGGCAAGGCGCCCTAGGCTTCGAGCTGACCGTGGAGCGTCACGGTGACCTCGCCGCACACGGTGCGGAAGGGGTACAGCATCAGCGGCGCGCCGGCGGTGCGCCGCACCAGCGCCGGGCGGTCGATCACCACGGGCAGGCCGGTGCGAAAGCTCACGCCAGACGGCGCGAGTCGATTCTCGATGCGCCTGAGCAGTTGATGGGTGAGCTCGCGTAAGAGCTCCGATGTGCTCGCGGCGCGCGTACCGTTGTAACGCAGCTTACGGCAGAGCTCGCTGGGCACTGTCAGCGCGAGCGAGCCGTGCATCCAGGGGGCGTCGAACTCCGCGAAGCCGGCCCAATCGAGCGTCCAGGGCGTGCCGATCGCCGTCTTGACCGGCAGCGGGGCAACCGCCACGGCGAGCGAGTGAAACAGTCCGACTGTCGAGCTCTGCACGACCGCGTCGATCATGACCGACGGCTTTCCGCGACCCGGCAACGACCTTCCGTGAGCGCGGGAGGGCGGGGGAGCGAGGTGCGAGCCTTGTTTTCACGGAAGAAGTTGGTGACGGCGCGCATGACGGGAGTCCCATCACGCAAGCCCCGTGCCCCGTCGAATCGAGCGCTACTTCACGATGGCGGGCGGGATCTGAAAGTCGTCCCACGCCGGCGTCAGGTTGGTCGTGTCCTTGCTCTGATTCCAGATGTAGACAGCCGGATGGTCGCTGATGATCTGGCTGCCTTGTACGACGATGCCCGCGATGTAGAGCTGAGAGGAGTGGGTGTCGGGCGGGCTGTAATCGTCTTTGGGAGCTTCGAACTGCTCCGGGTAGGCGCGCCCGGAGGAGAAGATCAACCAGTAGTAGCTCTTGCCGTTGGCCGACGAAACGGCGGGAGACCATTTGGGCCAGCTGTTGATCACGCCCGGGCTCACCTGTCCTCCGCAGGCGGGCGGGTCGTTGGCCACCAGGCGGCGCGCCATACCGCCCGACGCCGGCACGACGAAAACCTCGCCATCGGGCCGGTAGTAGACGCGCCCCTGGCTGGACGGGGCGCGCGTAAAGGCGATGAACTGATCGTCGGCGGAGTAGTCCGGGTAGTACTCGACGGCCGTGGGATCCGCCGCGCCCATCAGCGGCATGGCGTCGCCGCCCTTGCGATCGTTGTACGGCACGACGTAGATGTCCGACTGGATCGGCGTACCGATCGTGCCCCCGGCATGGCCGTCCGCGCTGAGGCTGGTGGAGGTGTAGGCGATGGTGGAACCGTCATGGCTCCAGGTCGGATTGACGGCGGCGCGCGGATCACCTGCACGCTCCAGGAAGCCGAAAGACGTGCCCTCGAGCTCTGCCATGGCCGCGTTGAGGGCGACCGCGTCGCTCGGCTCGCGCGGCGGCACGCTGGCACTCGACCCCAGATCCATCCACGCCAGTCGATCCTGATTGGTGGCGTTGAAGGGATTGCCGCCCGGCCAGCCCACGCCGGTCGGGTTACCAAACGAGGTGAGCATGATCCGATCGCCGTCGGCCCAGTGCGCCGGAGAGAAGGTCGGCGCGCCGAGCCAGGGCTGCAGCGCCATCAGCGCGCCCGCTTCACTGACGTAGGCAGGCCGCGCGCCGGTATCGTCTGCTCGCACGGAGGCGAGCACGCTGTTCCATGGCCACGAGTCCGTGAAGGCCACGGCGTCGCCGTCGGGCGTGGAAGAGTGGCAGCCGATGCAACGCACCTTACCCTCGGGGTAAGTGACGTCGCCGAAGGTCTCCGTGGGTTTCAGCATGCCGCTCTCGTCGAGGACAGGGAACTCCTGCACCTGATCGGCCGTCAACGCGTCGACAGTGCCTTCCTCCCCGGGACTGAAGCCGACGAGCCAGGTTCTGCCGCCGGCACTGTAGGGGCCGTTGGCTGCCCAGTAGACCATCGCACCCTCGGCGTAGACGGGCGCGATCGTGAACTTCGCGGTCGCGCCGACCGGCGTGGTTCCGGCGGACGCGGAGGTCTTGAGTCCGCGGATCGTCACCGTCACCGGTTCGTCGAACGCGTTCTGTGACAAGCCTTCCCAGATGTCCCTGGGCATGGTCCAGAGCGTGTTCGTCGTGTAGACGACGAGATCGTACTTTTCGTACTTCGTCTGCAGGCGGATCTCGAACAGATCCTCTCCGCCGCTGGCGCTGAAGCGAAAGCGCGGGCGGATCCAGTTGGCGGGAAATAGCGTGTCGTCTTGCGGCTCGATCAGGCAGATGCCGCCCTCGGTCATGTTGCCTGGCTCGCCGAACAGCGCTGGAGCGTTCTCGGGTGCATCGCCGTCGCGCAACGGCGCCTCCGGGAAGTCGGCGCACATGCCCATCCCGCAGGTGCGCGTCAGCGGCGGGAGGTTCCCGGAGCCGCCGGAGCCGGATACACCGATGCTCCCGCCACTACCGGTACTGGTTCCAGCCGCGCCGGAACTACCGCTGGCGTCCTGCTTTGCTCCGCCCGCCGAGCAGGCGGACGAGAGGGAGGCAGCGACCAGACCGAAACAATAAGCAAAAGAAGCGATCGCCCTGGACATGCGATGCAATGACCTGTCTAGCACGGGCAGGCGTTTGGAGCCTCCTTGCGTGACAGTGCCGGGCGGATTCGAGCCACAACGTACTCCTGGGGCCGCCGTAGGCAGGAGTAGCCGGGGGTAGTCCGCCGGCTAGGGGTTCCACCAGCAAGGGCCTTTGCCCTCGACGGCGAGCCGGGCGCGCTCGCGGACCTCGGCGAGCTCATCGGTAGAATACGGCGCAAACCCCTCTGCTGCCGCGAAGGCGGCGTCCTGCTCGTTCGTGAAGCTCAGGCCCAGGAGCGCGACGTCGGGGTCGCACGTCAACGTGTAGCGCACACAGTCGGCCACGCTCAGGACGGGTGATGCCTCGGCCGTCTCTGCCGACTTGCCGCCTGAGCTGAGCTTGCCGCGCGGCCGGGGCTCCAGCGGTTGACCGTAACCGGCGGTGTTGCCCAGGAGCTTGCCGCCACCGAAGGTCTTGAAACACACGCTGCCGACGCCGTGCTGGCGAGCGAGCGGCAGGATCTCCTCCACGTAGCGCGCGTCGACGAAGGGACCGACCGGAAAGAGCACGACGTCGCAGAGCCCGGAGGGAATGGCCGCGCGCAGCACTTCGGGGTGGTGCGACGAGATGCCGGTGAAGCGCGTCATGCCCCGACTCGCGCAGGCCTTGAGCTCATCGAAGCGACCGTCGGCGAGCAGGCGCGTCCAGGCTTCCGGCGTGGAAACGGAGTGGAACACGAACAGATCGCAGTACGCCAGGCCAAGCCGGCCCAGGCTGTCCTCGATCTGCCGAGCCACCGGGCGGTCGAAGTGGTCGACCTTGTCGATCACGAAAACCGAGTCACGGGGTCGTCCGGCGAGAGCTGCGCCGACGATCCGTTCGCTGTAGCCGTCCTCGTAGCTCGGCGCCGTATCGATCACGTTGGGGCCGGCATCCAGACCGCGGCGCAACGTGGTGACGCAATCCTCGAGTGGAACGCTGCGATCGGCCAGATCGCCCAGCCCGACGGCCGTGGCCACGAAGCCGGTTCGACCGAGCTCGCGCCGTGGAGAGAAACGCCGATCGTGCATGCGCGTCAGCCCACACCACTGAACGACAGCGGCGGGGCGTCGTTTTCCACCAGATAGTAGAAGCGCTTCTTGAAGTCCTCGGGCGCGAGCCTCGCCACCTCGGCAAAGCGGTCGATCTCCTCGGGCTTGTCGAAGTCGTCGCGCCGCAGCCGCAGCATGTAGCGCCGTGCGATCTTGTAGTGCTCGGTCTCGATGTCGACCATGCGCACGCGCGTACGTCCGGTCCGGGGATCGAGCATGTCCTCGAACTTGATCGGCTTGAACTTGCCCTGCTGCACCGTGACCATCGCTCCGGAGCCGCCTTCGATCAGGAACTTGGCGGCGCAGTAGCCGAGGTCGCGCGTGTACTCCATGTCGAACGGGATGGGATCGGTGGAGCGCAGCTCGTAGCCGATGTTCTTGGACACGATGGTGAGCTTGATGCCGAGCTCGTTCAGCTTCTGCTGCACCCTGGCCTTGATGATCGGACCGAACTCGACCTCGGCGATGCGGATGTGGTCGTGCTCGTCGCGCTCGAGCGTGCCGAATGCCTCGAGCTCGGCGGCGTCGAGGTGCTCCACCAGGCCCTCGGCCAGCACCGCGACGCCGTCGGGGCGGCCGGCTGCCAGACGCTTGATGATCGCGCCCACCAGGATGTCGGCCATCTCGTCGAGCGGGATCAGGTTGCGCCCGAACTCCTCGGGGATCATCGTCAGCGTGGCGCCCGCGGCCTTACCGATGCCGAGCGCCAGGTGCCCGGCCTTCCTGCCCATGGCCACCACGAAGTACCAGCGCGAGGTGGTCTGGGCGTCGGTGAGCAGATCCTTCACGATGCCGGCCCCGACGTGGCGCGCGGTCTGGTAGCCGAAGGTGGGGATGCCCTCGGGCAGGTCCAGGTCGTTGTCGATGGTCTTGGGGACGTGCACCACCTTGAGCGCGCCCTGCGAGTGGGCGGCGAGCTTCATCGCGCTGAAGGCGGTGTCGTCACCGCCGATGGTGATGAGCTTGCTGACGCCCATCTGCTTCAGCGTGTCGAGCGTCGTCTCGAGCAGCTTCTGGTCCTTGGTCGGGTTGGCCCGCGCCGTTCTGAGGTACGAGCCCCCGCGGAAGTGGAGGCGAGACACGGTGTCGATATCGAGCACGCTGCCCGCGCTCACATCGCCCTTCATCAGCCGCGAGAAGCCGTCCCTGACGCCGATGACTTCCCAACCGGAGAGGCAGGCGCGGATCGTGGCCGCACCGATCACGCTGTTGATGCCCGGCGCTGGACCGCCGCCAACGAGAATGGCGAGCTTGTGTTTCGGCTGCATGGGAGGCGAGCAGCCTAAATCGGCGACCGGCGCGCTGAAAAGGGGAGGCAGCGAGCGGCCGGAGCGAACACGTTTTGGGGTCGGGGCCCCAAAACCGGGGGCTATGCCCCCGACGAACAGAAAACTAGCGGCCGCGTCGGGTAGCGACGGCGGGCGCTAGTTCCCGGACTTGGTGGGGTTTTTCGCGATCTTCTTGCCGGTCTCACCGGGCTCGAAGAAGTGCACGCGGTCGAGATCGATGTACATGGGCAAAGTCTCGCCGGCCTTGACGCCCAGGAAGGCGTCGACGTGCGCCACGCTGTGCGGGTGCTTGTCCGTCGCCAGGTAGACGTCCATCTTGTCGCCGAGCGGCTGGACCAGCGTGACCTTGAAATTGATCACGTTGTCCGTGGTCTGGAAGCGAGCGTGGTTCTTGTCCGCGATCGCCTCGGGGCGGACGCCGAGCACCACGTCCTTGCCGGCGTAGGCGCCGAGCTGGGACGCCGCCCAGGCCGGTACCGGCAACTTGGCGCTGCCTTCGTCGAAGAAAAGCTGGTCGCCCTCGCTGACGATCTTGCCGCTGAAGAAGTTCATCGGCGGGCTGCCGAGGAAGCCCGCCACGAAGCGATTGGCCGGGTGATGGTAGATCTGGAGGGCGCCGTCGCACTGCTGGACGATGCCGTCCTTCATCACGACCACGCGGTCGCCCAGCGTCATGGCCTCTTCCTGATCGTGCGTGACGTACACGGTCGTGGCGTTGAGGCTCATGTGGATCTGCTTGATCTCGGCCCGCATCTCCACGCGCAGCTTGGCGTCGAGGTTGGAGAGCGGCTCGTCGAACAAGAAGCAGGCAGGGTCGCGCACGATGGCGCGGCCGACGGCCACGCGCTGGCGCTGACCGCCGGAGAGCGCCTTGGGCTTGCGCTCGAGCAGGTGCTCGATGCCGAGGATCTTGGAGGCGCGCTTGACCTTTTCGTCGATGGTCGCCTTGGGCGTTTTGCGCAGCTTGAGCGCGAAGGCCATGTTCTCGTACACCGACATGTGCGGGTAGAGCGCATAGCTCTGAAACACCATGGCGATGTCGCGATCCTTCGGCGCGACGTCGTTGACCACGCGGTCGCCGATGGCGATGGTCCCGCTCGTGATCTCCTCGAGCCCGGCGATCATGCGCAGGGTCGTCGACTTGCCGCAGCCGGACGGGCCGACCAGCACGACGAACTCGCGATCGCTGATTTCCATGTTGAAGCGATCGACGACCTTGACTCCACCATCGTAGATCTTGACGACGTCTTTAAGCGTGACTCCAGCCATCTCGTTACTCGCCTTGCGCTGACTTCAGGACTCTCGGGTGCGGACGTACCCCGAAGCTCGAGCGTCGAGCGTTGTGGCACAGCCAGCCTGTAGGGGCATCATACTCACCGAGACTTCCAATTCTATTGCGAATTGTGCGTTGTAGCGCGATTGGGCTTAGCGCAAACAGGCCATACGAGCGAGCCAAAATAAACACAGGCGGAACAGGCAAAGCTCGTAAGCTCCATCTTGCCGAAGATCGACGGCCCGGTGGCCGAGCGGCTCGGGCAAGCCCGCGAAAAATCCGCGGAAACGAGGAGAGCACGATGCGACGAGCGGTTTACCTGGCAGCGCTGACCTTGGCGGCCCTCGCTAACGGTTGTTTGACGGCCCCTCCGGAGGGCAGCAAGACGGCCTCGGGCAAGACGAGCGGTCAGCCGGGCACGCTGTTCCACAACTTCGAGACCGACGCAGCCAAGAACGGCGGCGTATGGACCGCCGAGGCGGACAGCATCGGCTCGAAGGCGAACTTCGAGTTCATCGACGGCGGCGCGGACGGCAGCGGCAAGGCCGGGCACTTCGCCGGTTACCTGGGCAAGTCCGCCGGCGCTCCCTACCCGTGGGTCAGCCTCTCGGTCGGATTCAACCCCGGCGCGTCGGCCACCGACATCAGCGCGGTCAAGGCCATTCGCTTCATGGTCAAGGGCGACGGCAAGAAGTACCGCCTCGCCCTGCCGCGTACGGCCGTGACCGATTACGCGAACTTCAGGACCGAGTTCGACGCGACCAAGGAGTGGAAGCAGGTCGAGATCCCGCTCACCAAGCTGTCCCAGCCGAGCTGGGGCAAGCAGGTGGAGGTGGCGTGGAACGACGTCACCCGCATCCAGATCACGCCCGCGGTCGAGGGCGCCGACTACGACATCTACATCGACGACGTGGAGTTCGTGCTCGATCCGAGCAAGCCGTCGCCCTTCCAGATCAAGGAAGAGCCCACCATCACGGTAGAGGGTACGGCGCTCCTGCTCGACGACTTCGACGGCAAGGGTCCGCGCAACGGCTCCGTCTGGGGCGCCGAGTTCGACATGAACAACCTCGGCACGATCGCGACGTACCGCGGAGAAGACAGCGGCGACGGCGAGCGCAAGATGGCCGGGCACCTCAAGGGCAAGCTCGGCAAGAACGTCGCGCCCTGGCCCTGGGCCACGATGTCCATCAACGCGGAACCGAACGCCAAGCCCACGGACTTTTCCGCGGTCAAGGCCATCCGGTTCTGGGCCAAGGGCAACGGCGAGATGGTCAACCTGCAGATCGCCCGCAAGTCGATCACCGACTACGGCCACCCGCGCCGGCCCTTCACCATTCCGGTCGGCAAGTGGCGGCAGATCACGATCCCGATGGAACAGCTGCTCCAGCCAGACTGGGCCGTGAAGGTGCCCCCGGGCTGGAACGACGTGGTTGCCCTGCAGTGGTCGCCGACCAACGGCGAGTTCGACATCTGGATCGACAACGTCGAGCTGGTGCTCGATCCGGGCAAGCCGGCGCCTTTCAAAGCGCAGTAAGCCGCATGGTCGGAACGAGGGCGCTCGCGTAACATACGTGGGTGCCCTCGACGCTCCGCCCGCGCACGCTGCTGGTCCTGGCGCTCTCTGGCTGCGCGTCCCTACCGGCGCCGGGCGCCCCAGCGCCGCAGCGCGTGGCTCGCGAGCCGCCCAGGGCCAGCTCACCGCCTCCGCCGGCCGAGCCCGGCGTTCGCGTCGACGGGGACACGTGGTTTGCCTATGGCGGCCTGAACCTCGCTGATCGCCGCGGGACGGCGCTCGACGCCAGCGAGCTGCTCGACGCCCCCGCGGGCAAGCACGGTGTGCTGGGCCGTCAGGGCGACGGCTTCGTCTTTGCGGACGGTACGCGGGTTCGTTTCTGGGGCCTGAGCATCGCCGGGCAGATGAACCTGCCGAGCGAGCCGCAGGCCGAGTTCATTGCCGAGCTCTGCGCTCAGCTCGGTGCGAACCTGGTCACCCATCTGCTCCCCGACATCGAGCTCGACGCCGAGCGCTGGCAGCGCTTCGACCTGCTCGCTGCCAGGCTGATCGGGCGTGGCGTCAACGTTGCGCTGGATCTCGAGCAGGTCGGCGAAGAGCGTGTGGTGCGCGAGTGGCTCGAGCACCGAAATCCGCACACCGGCAAGACCTACGGCGAGGATCCCGCCGTCGTGCTCCTGGCCGTCAGGGAGTCGCTGCGGGCAAGCGTTCGGGCCGCGGGTTTTCGCGGGCTTCTCGGCGGCAGCGACTGGGTCAGAGCTCGCGTGACCAGAGCCGAACGCTCGCCCAGTGTCGAGGCGGAACCAGGCCTGATCCACAAGCTCGTCTGGCAGCGAGCGGCCAACGCCCCTCTGCTCGGGGAATGGAGCAGCGCAGCGTGGGTCGATCGCAACGACGCGACGGTGATGATGGCGGCCTACGCTGGCCTGCATGGTTTCAGCAGCGTGATGGATTCGCTGGGAGACCGGCCGCTCATCGAGGATCAGCTCGGCTGCAAGCTCGAGAACGACTCGAGCCTGCAGTGTAATGGTGGTGTCCTGGCGCTCTGGCCGGCGCTGTCGCGCCTCGTTCATCGCCGCCACGTGAAGGAATCGGGCATCGACGGCGCGCCGCCGGCCCTGGCTTACGTGGCCAAGACCCGAGGGACGACGGAGAACACGGCGATTGCCGCCGAAAACGAGCCGTTGGCGCGCTACGTGAAGGGCACGATGGCGACCAGTGTCACCGGGGAGCTCGTGGCCGATTGGGGCAAAGATCTGTTCAAATTCGATACTCCGCGCAGTCAGGGCGTGACTGGGGCTACTCTCGGCCGAAAGGAGAGTGTCTCCAACCTGAGCGTCATTCTCGAGAACCCGCACGCCACGGTGATTGCCACCTCACTCGACGACAAACCGCTGGCGCGCTCGACCCGGATCTTGATTTCCGCAGTGGGCAACGCCGCCAATCGAGGTGCCACGTTGAACGCTTCGCGGACCGCATGGCAGGACCCGGGAACCGCACCAGTGATGCTCGAGCCCATCGTGGGCAAGATCGAGCTCACCGGCCTCACGGGTGACGCAGCCAACGCGACAGTGCACTACCTCAGCCAATCAGGCCAGCGCGTCGGAAATGTGCCGATCAGCACCCGGCCGGGCGTGGTGCAATTCGAGATGAAAGCAGAGTACAGAACGCTGCATTACGAGATCGTGCGCAGCAGAGCAGTGCCGTGAGTGCATCGGCCGAGCTTTTTTCCCCACGCCGGCCATGCACGCTTTTTCACACTAACCTGCACGTTTTCGACAGTTCTTTTGCCGTGCCTAAGCTAAGAAACTCTGGTACATCGCGTGGCGCCGGCCCGGAAGA
>DATLIL010000376.1:0-5588 GCA_035539475.1 Polyangiaceae bacterium | reverse complement strand
GAGTGAGGGGCTCGCCTACCTGTGGGCGCAGTGCGACGAGGAAATGAAGAACCGCTCGGGCGTGTTTCAGTCGTTCAATCAGCCTGCGCGCGGCTATCGCTTCGACGGCTGCGGTCAGGTCGTGCTCAACGCCTTCAACGGCACTTGCGGCGTGAATCTGGTTTTCGACGCTGCGACGGGCGAGCTCATCGGGGGCGAGACGGGCTGTGACGTCATCCCGGAGGCCGGCAGCTGTGAGCATGCCTACGGCGTCGGAAAGGCCATCGCGGACTGCCGCTCGGAACAGTGCCTGGTCTGCGGAAACGACGAATCCATGCCGCGCTGTGAAAGTCCACGGCGCTGCGGCCCCTAGCGTCAGCGGCGGATCCTCGGCATAATTGCTGCTGGAGGATGGTGGTATGGGATCTCGGGGTTTACATTTGATGCAAGGTGCTCTGGCGCGCCGTAGGGACTGGATGCTCACGTCTCCGGTAACGGCCGCCACGGAGCTTTCACCCAATGATCGCGACGAGCTCGCCCGCGC
Organism: Polyangiaceae bacterium; assembly: GCA_035539475.1. Lineage (GTDB taxonomy): Bacteria > Myxococcota_A > Polyangia > Polyangiales > Polyangiaceae > PMG-095. The sequence goes on along the minus strand of DATLIL010000376.1, from coordinate 5,065 downwards.
CTGGGCCCGAGACGCGCTGATGGAACACGCTTCGGTGGCCTCGTTCGCACGTTTCACCCTGGAGCTGCTCGCCTGCGGAGCGCCGCCGGAGCTCGTCGCTGCGTCCCAACAGGCGGGCGCCGACGAGGTGGCGCATGCCCGATCGTGCTTCGCCCTGGCGGCTCGCTTCGCAGAACAGCCTATCGGGCCTGGTCCGCTCGAACTCGGTGATCGTGGCCTCACTGGCGACCTCGGCGAGATGGCCGCGCTGGCCGTGGTCGAGGGTTGTGTGGGCGAAACTCTGGCCGCAGCGATGGCCGAAGCCCAGCTCACGGTGGCGATCGATCCGGAGTGCAGGCGAACGCTCGCGCGCATCGCCAGCGACGAAGCCGAACATTCTCTCCTCGCCTGGCGCTTCGTGCGCTACGCGATGACGCGCGGCGGAGGCGCGGTCGCACGTGCGGTTGGCGTGACCTTTCGTAAGGCCTTGGAGTCCAAGCCAGCGCCCACGACTGCCCCAGCGACGGCCGCAAGCAGCTGGAATCACTTCGGCCGGCTCACGCTCGAGCAGGAGCGCGAGGTCGTTCACCGGACCTGGGTCGAGGTGATCATGCCTGCAGCGCGAACGCTGCTTGCCGGCCACGCTGAAGCGGTCGACGCATGCTGACTCGATCTGCTGCGGCAGCGTTCGTGGGCTTCGCCTTGCTCGCGAGCCTTGGCTGCAGCGGGGAGACGTCAGCGCCCCCCGCAGCCGGCGGGTCCAGCGCCGGAACGGGAGGCGACGCAGCCGCTAGCGGAGGCTCCGGTGGTGCCAGCGGCTCCGGTGGTGCCAGTGGCTCCGGCGGCTCCGGCGGTGCGGTCACGGGGGGATGCACGTCTACCGGCGACGTGCCTTCCAGTCTTCCACCCGGCCAATTGTTGCCGTGGACTCCGTCCGAACCCGAACCCGCCACCGACTGCTCCGGCGCCGCGGTGGGCGTGCCCGGCCTTGGCGACGAATGCGCCTGCGAGGATCTCGCCTGCGACGCGGGCGAGTCGTGTCTGCGAGTGATCCAGCCTCCGCCCCCGGTGATTGGCGGCAGTAGCTTCCCGCGCAACGTCTGCCTCGTACCGTGCGCCTCCGATGACGACTGCACGGCTCCGAGCATTTGCGTCGGCGAGCTGCACGGCCTCACGGTTTGCAAGACGGGTGGGTGCCGCAACGACGCCGATTGCAGCGCCGACGCCTGCGGAAAATGCGTCGGTGGCTACGTGTCGGGACACGCGGGCGCGGTGTACACGGACCCGAGCGCCAAGCGTTGCGTGTATCCCGGCGGGTGCGGCCAGAGCTCGTGCCAGGGCTGCACGCTCGACGAACCCGGCTGGCACCAGTGCGGCGGTTGAGCCCGTTCGGCTCGCTCAGCGCCCTTCGCCGCTTGGCTCTGCGTCGGGCTCGGGCGGCGGTGGCTCGTCCGAGAAGGCCGGTGGCTCGGCGCCAGGCACGCGGAAAGCAACCTGCTCCGCCAGCCCCGCCTCGAGCTCCTCTTCGGTGATGCGACTGATCTTGCGAGCGATCCACATCAGCTTGTGCAGGTACTTCATCCAGCGCTCACTGACAGCGCCGTCTTCGCGGAAGTGCTGACTGTCGGGGCTCGGCAGGATCGACGCCAGGTACAGCGACTGACCGAGCGTCAGCTGTTCGGGTTCGACGTTGAAGTAGTGGCGCGCCGCGGGACCGATGCCGTAGATGCCAGGGCCGAACTCGATCACGTTCAGGTAGAGCTCCATCAGCTCCTTCTTCTGAAACTGCTGCTCGAGCAGGCGCGTCAGGATGGCCTCCTCGAACTTGCGCGACAGCGTCTTTTCCTTGCCGAGGTACAGGTTCTTCGCCAGCTGCATGCTGATCGTGCTGCCGCCGCGCAAGAAGCGCCCGGCGCGCACGTTGTCCTGGATCGACTTTTCGATCGCGTTGTAGTCGATGCCGTCGTGACGGAAGAACCCGCCGTCCTCGCAGACCACGACCGCGGTCTCCATGTACTTGGAGATGCCGTCGTAAGACACCCAGCCGGCGCTACCCGGGCCGCTCTCGATCGTCATCGGCTCACCGCCGACGCCCTTGACCGTACGAACCCAGGGACCCTGGAAGCGCGATGGCGCCAGGCTCTCCGGCACGTGCGTGATGACGCACGCGTTCTTCACGTCGAGCTCGACCTTCATGCGATCGAGCTTGTGCGTGTCGACGTCCATGGCGAACGCGGTGGAGAAGGTGCCGCTCATGCGTAGATCGCCCAAGAGCGGCGCAAAGCCCTGCGGCACCGAATCGAGCAGCTTCTCGCACGCGCCGAGCGGGATCCCGCCCTGGGCCTTGATGCGGTAGTAGTCGCCGTTGCGCTCGAGCAGCCCCGAGCCCGTGAGGCGCACGTCGCCCACGGTGAGCTCGGCGTCCGTCACATCGAGACGTGTTCCGTCGAGGCGCGACTCGGCGCCCAGACGCCAGCCGACGCGGATACCCTTGAGCGGAGACGGCGAGAGCGCCGGCCGCAACAGCGAAACGTCGCGCAGGTTGCCGCTGCCGTTGACTCGCAGCGAGGGACCCGCGACCAGGGCGAGCTTGGTGTGCACCTCGATGCTGGCGCGGCGCACGTCGAACAGGCCAAAATCGCCCTCACCGACGCCCAGCGCCGCCAGACTCACGGGCCCGCCGTCGAGCTCGAGCTGCGGCTCGCCGCCGGCGAGGGGCAGGGTGAGCTTCAGCGCGAGCGGCGTCGTATCGGCAGCGGCGCTACCAGGCTCCAGCAGCGCGTGCAGTGCGCCTTCCTTGCGTTCGACCACCAGTCGGCTGGGGCCAAAGTTGAGCACGTCACTGGCGGCCCGCAGGCGGGCGCGCACCGCCGGCAGCTCCAGCTTGGCATTCTCGGCCAGCGCGCTTCGCGCCGCGCTCGAGAGAGCCGCCAGCAGCAGCGGCAGACTCGAGCCACCGGCCGTGCCACCCGGCGCCGCGGTCGGCTGCCCCTTGGGCTCACCTCGCTCGGCGCGCGCCGACAGCAGCGTCGAGACGTCGACGTCCAGCAGCGCGCTGCTGCCCTTGGCAGCGAGCAGCGTTCGCCCGCTCTGCTGCCGTCGAAACTTCGCCTCCGCGCCCCTGAGCTCGAGCGCCGCACCAGCCGCGAATACCCGGACCAGATCGGCGGACACGCTCTCGTCGCCAGCGCTCCGTTGGAAGCCGAAGCCCCAGGCGCGCTGCTCGTCAGCGCCTGGACCGAGCTTGGTCCAGCGTAACCGAAGGCCGTCGACCAGGTAATCGTTGCCCGTCGCCGTCGAAGGCGCCGCGGCCGAGCTCGGCTTGCGCAAGCGGGACCACTGCTGGCTGACGTCGTCGTAACTGCCGGTGAGCATGACGTCGCCGCCGTGGACTTCGATCGCTGACGACCCGAAAGGCACGAAGACGGCGTCGAGCTTCGCCTTCAACGCAGGCATGGCGGGCGCTGACGCTGCGACGTCCTTGAGCCAAAGGCCGCCCCACCCGAGATCCACTTCATCCACCTGGACGTCGAAGCCGCGAGCGCTCGCGCGACGCTCGACCTGTTTGCGAACGAACGGCTCGAAGGACACCGCCGCCAGGAGCAGACACACGAGCAGAGTTCCCGCCGCTGCCAGCAACGCCTGGCGCGAAACACGAGGCAACTTGATACCGGCGCTCGTGCTCTCTTCGCTCTCCCCTGTCGTCACTGCGTGAACCACCTGGCGCAGAGCGGGCGACGAAGCGAATACCGTCGTAGCACCTGGGCCATATAGCCCAGAACCGTTGAGCTCTCGAGTCGACGCCGTGAAAATCGGGGAAAGCTGGGACTTTCATGTTCACTGTAGGCAGCTCCGGCGCTGACGCTCGAGGCTCACTCGCAGCCGAAGCAATACCTGGTGCGCAAGGGCGTGAGCTCGCGTCGCTTGACCTCGGATGGTTACGGCCCCGACAAGCCGCTGCAGGAGGGCACGAGCGACGCGGCGCGCGCCAAGAACCGTCGGGCGCAGTTCGTCGTCGTCGAGTAGGACACTGAGCGCCTTGAACGTCGACGCTCGGGGGAGTACCGTCGTCACGACATGAAGTGGAGCGTGTGGGTTGGTTAGGGTTGGGTCTATGCGGCGCCGTGGCTGCGTGCGGCAAGGACGAGCGTCCGCCTTCGGTGTCCAGGTTCGCTGGACCAGGTGACGGGGGCCACGGCAACGGCACGGAACCCGGTGCCAGTGGCGAAGGTGGGACCGACGATGTCACGGGGGCGAGTCGGGAAGCGAAGCAATTGGTGGTTCCGGCGGCTCTGATCCCGGCCCAATCATCGACATCCCAGAAGGCTGTCTCACGGGCGACAGGCTGGACCCCAATGTGGTCTACGTGATGGGACCGCGCACCGGCTGCGACACGCTGATCAGTCACCCCAGTTGTCGGCACGTCGCCACCGCCGCTATCGACTGTGATGGCCACGCGATCCAGCTCGCGCCGAACGGGCGGGTTCTCTATTTGCTGGAAGGCAAGCTCCACCAGTACGCGTGCGACGAGTGTGAGTATCTATACGAGGATCCGACACTCAACCTGCACGAACTATTCGCGAACGATGAGGTTCTCGAGAGTCCGTGTGCCGATCGCGCGACGAGGCTACTCGTCAGCCCCGAAGGGAACCACCTGTTCGTGTGCAACGATGCTTCGGTTTCAGTTGACTGGTGGGATGCGGACGGCAACCTCGTTTACACCCACATCAACGGCAGTGAACTGCTCTTGCACCTCGGATACGGGGGATATGGTGTTACGGAAGATCTCGTCGTCGATCTCAATAATGGCGGCGCTACGACCGAAATCGTTGGCCTGCCGGTCTTTCACTCGCAGTTGGCGTGGCGCGCCGTGCAACCTGACACGTTCTTGCTCGCTATCCGTGACGACTTTGGCGAGGACCAACTTTGGGAGATTGAGCCAAGCGGCATGGCCAGCATGCTCGGTGTGTATCCGGACCTGCCCGCAGACGTCATGGCACACGACGGAGTGCTCGACCCGTCGGGGGCTCTCTTTCAGACGGGGTCGCAGGGTGTTGACGACGTCATTTTTCGGCGCACCTTGGAC
>DATLIL010000375.1:0-11081 GCA_035539475.1 Polyangiaceae bacterium | reverse complement strand
GCTGGTGCACGAGCCAGACCGTCAGCGGCTGCCCCGGTATCGCGCCCGACGCGGGCATGATCCCGAGCTCTACCTGCGAGTCCTTCATCGCACCGCCGACGGTCGCCACCATCGACTGCAACGACGCCAACTCGATGGCAGACTTTTTCTGTGGTGAATACTTCCGCACCGCCAGCGAGACGTTCGAAGTATCCGGAGCCGAAAAGGTCGAGTCGTTCGATACCGACTGTGGACCGGGCTGGCACGTGAGCAACTGCGACACGGTCAAATCCTCCACGGACGGCACCGTGTCGATCGACCACTGCCCCATCGGCGAGCAAGGCGGAGAAGTCCGCGTCAAACTCAAGGCCAATGCCGGGCAGACCGCGTCGGGATACGGCCGGAGCTACTGCACCGCGGACGACACCTTCTAGAACGTGAAGCCGCCGCCCAGGTGGAAACCCCAGAAGCGGAACGGGTCGTCGTCGAACGAGAAGCCGGCGGGCTCGTCGACGTTGAGCGTGAAGCGCGCGTTGAGGAACGCGCTCTCTCCGAGCTGGTAGCGGAAGTAGGGCTCGATTCCGATCTGGGCGTGATCGTCGAGGGGCGAGGAGTCGTTCGAGCCCCACCAGATCAGCAAGCGGCCGCCGACCAGGGCGCTGTCGCCGAGCCAGGCGCCGACGCCCGGCGCGAGCGCGAGACTGAAAGCGTTGTCGTTGCTGGCATCACCGATGGGGAAGTACACGCTCAAGGCGGCGTCGCCGGTGAACACGACTTTGTCGCCGTACTCGATGCGGCCGAGACCGTTCATGGTCAGCATCTCGGCGGCCCACAGGTAGTAATCCTGAAAGCCTCGCATGGCAGCGGCGGAGTAGTAGGCCCAGCCGTCGGCGAAGTCGGCCGCGTTCGAGGTAGGCAAGCCAAGGCCGCCGCCGAACTTGTATTTGAGCTTTCCCGACCCGCCCAGGACGTTCGCACCGACGTAGATGTTGCCGAAGTTGAAGGAGCTGTCGCTGTTCAGGAACAGATCGAACGAGGCGTAGGTCAGCGGGACCACGACCTCGAGCTCGACGTTGTCAGCCACCTTGTAGCCGCCGCCGAGCACGGGCGACAAAGCGAAGGTGCTGCTGTTGCTGCTCAGGCCGATCTCACCCCAGGCGCGTCCCTTTTGTGCGGGTGAGAGTGATAGCCCGGCGCCGGTGTGACCGGTCGCCGACGCGAACTCGCCGCCCGAGAGCGCGGGGCCGGCAGGCGCCGCCGTGGCGCCCGAAGTTTCGCCGCTGGCCTTGGCTTCGCCTTCGCCCTCGGTCTTGCCTTCGGCGTCCGCCGACATCTCACTGCCGACGTCGCCTTCCGCTTCCATCTCGGCGCCGACGTCGCCGAAGGCCGGTGTGGTCAAGAGCCAGCTACCGAGCGCGACACACGCGCGCCCTCGAAACTTCTTCATTTCGTTCGCCTCCGTCGGGGAGCCTGAGCGCTCACTTCGACGTCATTAGTCGAGGCACACGAGAACCTACAACTAACCCGTTTCTTGCGTCTCCGCTGGGATCACAAAGCTTCGTTGGCAGTGATTGTCGGTGTCTCTTCGCGCCAGCAGCGTTCCAGGTCGCGTGTCGGCCCGATACCTCTAAGTGAGCGAATTCACTCAGTTCTGGACCCAGTTGCAATTGAAAGTGGTTTTCAATTTCAAGTTAGAGGTAGCCTCCGCCGTCATGAACGATTGCTTCCGAACGCGCTTCTTTGGAGCGTGTGTCCTGGGCCTGTGCTTGAGCGCTTGCGGATCGGACGACGCTCCGGCCGACTCGAACGCGCCGTCCCAGGTCGGCGACGCCATGAGTGGCTACGCCGAGATCGTCAGCGCCAGCTACGAGGACTCCGTGACCGCGGCTCTCGAGCTGCAGGACGCCGTCGAGTCCTTCCTGGCCGACCCCAGTGAAGCCGGTCTCGAAGCGGCCCGCGAAGCCTGGCTCGCCGCGCGAGAGCCGTACCTGCAGACCGAGGTTTATCGCTTCTACAGCGGCCCGATCGACGACGACGACGGCCCCGAAGGCACGCTCAACGCCTGGCCGATGGACGAGGCCTACGTCGACTACGTCGAGGGCGACGCGGCAGCCGGCATCATCAACGACACCTCGATCGCGCTCGACGCCGACGAGCTGCTCTCGCTCAACCAGAGCGACGGCGAGGAGACCATCTCCACCGGCTTCCACGCCATCGAGTTCCTGCTCTGGGGTCAGGATCAGAGCGCGGACGGCCCGGGCAATCGCCCGTACACCGACTTCGTCGAAGGCGCGGACGGTACCGCCGCCAACCAGGATCGCCGCAAGGAGTACCTCGGCCTCGTGACGACGCTGCTCGTGGAGCAGCTCCAGGGCCTGGTGGAGGAGTGGAAGGCGGACGACGCCGGCAACTACAGGGCGGAGTTCGAGAGCGCCGACTCGGACGATCAGCTCCTGCGCGTGCTCACCGGCATGACCATCCTGAGCGGGTTCGAGACCGGCGGCGAGCGCCTGCAGACCGCGCTCGACTCGGGCGAGCAGGAAGACGAGCACTCCTGCTTCAGCGACAACACCCACCGCGACATGGTGCAGGACGTCCAGGGTGTGCTCAACGTCTGGACCGGCAGCTACACACGCCGGGGCGGCGACGAGCTCTCGTTCCCCGGCGTGCGCGACGTGGTCGCTGAGAAGGACGCCGCGCTCGCCGCGGAGCTCGACGAGCAGATCGCCGAGAGCCTGCGCCTGGCCAACGAGCTCGAGCCGCCCTTCGATCAGGAGATCGCCAGCGACAACGAGGAAGGGCAGGCCCGTGTCACGGCGCTCGTCACCTCGCTGCGCGAGCAAGCGCACCTGCTCGAAGACGTGGCCCGAGCCTTCGGCTTCGACGCACCGATGGCGCCATGAGACGCCTGTTGCCCGCGCTCGTCTCGATCTTGCTGGCCTGCGGCTCCGCGGAGGTCCATCACGCGGAGCCCCAGGCGGAGGCGAGCGAACACCTGCCGGGAGGCGACACCACCAACACGCTGCTCTTCGGCGACAACGCCTTCACCATGCCGGCCTCGAACATCACGGCCGAGCACGAGTCAGCGTTCTACACGGGCAACAGCTTCTTCAACCAGAACTGGGTTCAGGCGCCGGCCAGCACCGAGAGCCGTGACGGCCTCGGTCCGATGTTCAACGCTCGTTCCTGTGCGGCCTGTCACTTCAAGGACGGGCGCGGTAGCCCGCCGCTCGAGGCAGACGAAGGCTTCGTCGGCATCCTGCTGCGCTTGAGCGTGCCCGGTCAGGGCGAGCACGGCGAGCCGTTGCCGGTGCCAGGTTACGGCGGTCAGCTGCAGCCGTACTCCATTCTGCACGTTCCCGCGGAGGCCACGCCGCGCATCGACTACAGCGAGATCGAGGGCGAATACCCCGACGGCGAGCGCTACACGCTGCTCTCGCCCGAATACGTGATCGAAGCCGAGGCCTACGGCTCCTTGCCGGACGACCTCGAGCTCTCGCCGCGCGTCGCGCCCGCGGTGTTCGGTCTCGGTCTGCTCGAAGCCATTCCGCTCGAGCGACTGGAGGAGCTCGCTGATCCGGACGACGCCGACGGCGATGGCATCTCCGGGCGCACCAACCGCGTCTGGGACGCCGCCCTGGAAATCGAGACAACGGGTCGCTTCGGCTGGAAGGCGGAGCAGCCCTCGGTGCGGCAGCAGTCGGCCGGCGCCTTTCTCGGCGACATGGGCATCACGAGCAGCCTGTTCCCCTCGCAAGATTGCAGCGACGGGCAGAGCGAATGCAATGACTCGCTCGCGGGGGGCAGCCCCGAGATCGCGGACGAGCTCCTGGACAAGGTCGCGCTCTACGCGCGGCTCCTGGCAGTGCCTGCGCGGCACCGCTGGCAAGACGCGGACACGCTGCACGGCAAGGAGCTGTTCAACGCCGCCGGCTGCGGAAGTTGCCACGTCGCCAGGCACCGCACGGGCGTGAACGAGGAGCTGCCGGAGCTGTCCGAGCAGCTCATCTATCCGTACTCGGATCTGCTGTTGCACGACCTCGGCGAAGAGCTCTCGGACGAGCGTCCGAGCTTCGACGCCGACGGCGCGGAGTGGCGTACTCCACCGCTCTGGGGTCTCGGGCTGACGCGCGACGTGAACGGTCACGATCGGCTGCTGCACGATGGTCGCGCGCGCGGCGTAGCCGAAGCCATCCTGTGGCACGGCGGTGAGGCCGAAGCGGCTCGCGAGGCGTTCCGCGCGCTCGCAGCCGGTGAGCGGGAGGCGCTGGTAGCGTTCGTGGAGTCGCTGTGAAGCGCCGCACTCTGCTGCTCGTGGCAGCGTGGCTGTGCTCGGCGTGTGGCACGCCCCAAGAAGACTTGCGCCGCCGGTTGCTGCGAAGCTGGACCGAGCTCACCATCCTGCCGCTCTACGCGGACGTCGAGACGAGCGCGCAGGAGCTCGAAGCCGAGAACGCCGAGCTCTGCGCCGAGCCGACCGCCGACAACCTGAACGCAGCCAGGGACGCCTGGTGGGCGGCGCGCGCACCACTGAAGCAGGCCGAGCATTTCGGCTTCGGCCCTTATACCGAGGAGCCGCTGCGCTACGGGCCCGAGCTCGACTTCTGGCCCGTGCGCCCCGACAGCATCGAGAGCGTGCTGGCGGACGACGCCGAGATCGACGCCGAGAGGATGGGCGCCGCGCAGAAGGGGTCACCCGCGATCGAGTACCTGCTCTACACCGTGGACGAGACGGCGTTCACGAGCGACGGCCGGCGCTGCGCCTACCTCGCCGCGATCAGCGCCGACCTGCCGCTGCAGGCGCGGCTCCTGCGCGAGGCCTGGGAGCCAACGGGCGGAAATTTCGCCGCCGAGCTGATCGACGCCGGTCAGGGCAGCACGCGCTTCGAGACGCTCGATCTCGCGCTGTCGGAGATGGTCAACCGTCTGGGCTTCATCGTCGAGAACATCCGCACCGACAAGCTCGTGACCGCCGGCAACGAGGACAAGGCCGAGTCGCAGTTCAGCGCACGCTCGCTCCAGGACGTGCGCGACAACCTGCGCGGCGTGGAGCGCTCGTTCTTCGGCACCGAGGGCGGCAAGCAGGAGGTCACGCTGGAGGAGTACCTGCGTTCGCGCGGCCACGACCTCGGCCCGCTGCTGCGCAGCCGCCTCGGCGCCTGCTACGCCGCGATCGACGCCGTCCCGCTGCCGCTGACCGAGGCCGCGAGTGAGGACCCGGCGTCGCTCGAGGCGCTGCAAGAAGAGCTCGTGCAGCTGCAGCGTGCGATCCAGGCGGACGTGCTCGGCGCGCTCTCTCTGACGGTGAGCTTCAACGACAACGATGGCGACTGAAACACGCTTCCAGCGCCTGCGAGCCTGGCTCGACGCCCAGCGCGACGGCGCCGGCCTGCGCGTGTTTCGCGCGCTGTTCGGCGCGGTGATGCTGGTTTCGGCGCTGCGCTTCATGGCGCGCGGCTGGATCGAGGAGCTCTACCTCCAGCCGGCGTTCCACTTTACTTACTGGGGCTTCGACTGGGTCAAGCCGTGGCCGAGCTGGGGCATGTACGCCCACTACGCCGTGATGGCGCTCGCCGCGCTCGGCATCTGCCTCGGTGTCTTCACTCGCCTCTCGGCGCTGATCTTTTTTCTCACTTTCACGTACGCCGAGCTGATCGACAAGTCGACGTACCTCAACCACTACTACCTCGTCAGCCTGCTCTCGCTCCTGCTCGTGTTCGTACCCACGACGCGAACGGTTCCGCGCTGGAGCTACCTCTTGCTGCGCGCACAGGTGGGCGTGGTTTACTTCTTTGCAGGTCTCGCCAAGCTCGATCACGACTGGCTCGTGCGCGGCGAGCCGCTGCGCTCGTGGCTCGCTCAGCGCGCCGATCTGCCGCTCGTGGGGCCGCTGTTCGACCACGGGCTCCTGCCCCACGCGATGAGCTGGGCTGGCGCGCTGCTCGATCTGTCGATCGTGCCGCTCCTGCTCTGGCCCAAGACGCGCCGCTTTGCCTACGCGGGGCTGGTGGCGTTCCACGCCTCGATCTGGCTGCTGTTCCCGGTCGGGGTGTTTTCGTGGGTGATGCTGGTCGCCGCGACCGTGTTCTTCGCCCCGGAGTGGCCGCGCCGCTTCAAGTCCGGCGAAGAACCGAAAACTTCTGGCGGCGTGCAGCCACTACCCAGCTGGGGCCTCGCGCTCGCCGCGTCGTACCTCGCCGTGCAGGTGATGATGCCGCTGCGTCACCTGGCGTACCCCAGCGCGGTGAACTGGACGGAGCAGGGCTTTCGCTTCGCCTGGCGCGTGATGCTGATCGAGAAGGCGGGCTTCGTCGAGTTCGACGTGCACACCGGCGAGAAGCACTTCGTCGTCAAGCCGCGCAGCGAGCTCACCGCGCTGCAGTACAAGATGATGTCGACGCAGCCGGACATGATCCACGACTACGCGCTGCACCTGGCCGAGCGCTACGGCGCCACGAGCCGCGTCTACGCCCGGGCTTACGCCAGCCTCAACGGCCGACCCAGCCAGGCATTGATCGATCCGGCCGTCGATCTCGCTGCCGAGCCGCGCCGGCTCGGACCTGCGCGCTTCATCCTGCCGCTAGAAGAGGCAGGGCTGGTCGGGCAGCGCGCAGATGCTCATCAGCGGGTTGCAGCAGACTTCCGGCGCTAGGCAGGTCACCTCGCCGCAAGCTTCACCCGCGCCGCCGGCACCACCCTGCCCGGGGCACTCGTAGGGTCCGCAACCGCACGGGCCCGTGCCGATGCACGATGGATCGGGGGGCGGCACACAGGGCGGGCACATCTCGATGCCGCCGCTACCACCGCTGCCCGACGTGCTCCCACCAGTGCCGCTGGTCGAGCTGCCGCCGGAAGAAGCGCCGGCCGACGTCTCGCCGCCGCGTCCGCCAGCGCCGCCGCTGGAAACCGAGCCACCCGAGCCCGCTTTGCCACCCGATCCCGACGTACCGCTACCAGCAGCGCCGGCGCCACCGCCTTCATCTTCGTCGTCGCCCGCGGAGTAACAAGCCACGACCAGTGCCAGTGGGACCAGTAGCAACAAGCCGCGCATGGCACCGATACTAGGGCCCGACGCGCACGCCGTCGAGATAGACCGCGGAGGGCTCGCTCAGCGCGGCGGAATCGAGCAGCGGATCAGCGTCGAGGACGAGCAGGCACGCGCGCTTTCCGGGTGCGATCGCACCGAGATCGTCGAGGCCCCAGTAAGCCGCCGGGGCGCTCGTGCCGGCGTCGATGATCTCTTGCGGCGAGAGCCCGGCGCTGGCGAGCAGCGCAATCTCGTCTGGCTGAATGCCCGCGGTTCGAGTGTTGCCGAGATCGGTGCCGTAGAGCACCGTGACACCGCCGGCGCGCAGCCGCGCGAGGTTGTCCACCACGGCGGGACCCGCGCCAAACGCCGCCAGCGTGCTCACCACGGCGCGTCCCTCGAAGGCCTCGACCGTCGCCGCCGAGAGCGCTTCGGCCGGAGTGTGAGCCAGGAGATCGACACCGGCGCTCGCCGCGAGAGCTGCGTTGGTCTCTTCCAGCGCGTGGGCGGCGACCTTCAATCCGAGCTCGTGCGCGCGCTGCACGATGGCGCTCGCGCTCTCGAGCTCGAGGCTCGGCGCCGCTGTCAGGGGGATCTTGATGAAGCTAGCTCCGGCGCGCTGAAGATCGTCCACGGCCTGACGTCCGTCCGCGGCCGTTGCCACTTCCAGGCCGTAGCCGCCGCTGCCCCACGAACGGGTGGGGTAGCCGCCGACTGCGGTGATCATCGGCCCGGCGCGAAGGACGGTGAGGGGCGACGGCGCATCGCCGAACGACGAGAGCGGGGCCGCCATGTCCACGGCTGCCGCCACGCCGCGCTGCGAAAGCTCGGAACCGACCGGCAGGTAGGAGAGGTGGACGTGGCTGTCGATGAAGGCGGGCACGAGGTACTTGCCGCCGACGTCGATCGACTTGCCGCGCGCCTTTCCTGCGACGATCAGCTTGCCTTCGATCACGACGTCGTCGAGCCCGACGCCGACGACCGTTCCGCCGACCAGCGTCAATGGCTCGGACGGCGGTTCGCTCTGCGTCGCCGCGCGGTTGCCGCACGCGAGCAACGTCAACGCAACCGCCGCAAACCGCGTCAGCATCTCACTGTAGGATACTCCGCTACCACTGTAGCGAGCCCGAAAAGCCAGCCGACCGTGCGCTCAGCCGGGACGAACGCTGGTGTTTCGCGAGAGCTCGGTCTAGCGTTTTCGGCTCGTCGCGCTCTCGGGGGCGCGGCCTTGGAGGCAACGGCATGTCGTTTTACCTGAATCGCACTGGTTCGGCCGAAGGGCCCCTCGCCGAGCAGCAGATCGTCGCCATGATCCAGCGTGGCGAGGTCACCCAGGCCAACATCTGCGCGGTCGGACAGAATCAGTGGCAACCCATAGCGTCGCATCCGGCGTTCGCGGCGGCGCTGGCGCAGCGTGGTGGCGGAGGTGCTTACGGCGCCGCGCCCCAGCAGCAGGCTTACGGCGCTCCTCCTCAGCAGCAGCAACCGCAGCAGGCTTACGGCGCTCCCCCTCAGCAGCAACAACCGCAGCAAGGTTACGGCGCTCCTCCTCAGCAGCAGCAACCGCAGCAAGGTTACGGCGCTCCTCCTCAGCAGCAGCCGCAGCAGGCCTATGGCGCCGCTCCGACTGCCCCGGGCTACGGCCCCGCTCCCGCTCCGGGCCCCACCGCTCCGGGCTACGGCCCGCCGCAGGGCCAACCTGGTGCCTACGGCGCCGCCCCCGCTCCCGGTGGTTACGGCGCAACCCCGTACGCTCCAGCGCAGGGGGCACCGGCCGCACCGAAAAAGGGCAAGGGCGGTCTCATCGCCATCATCGGCATCCTGGCAGTGCTGGTGATCGGCGGCGGAGCAGCCGCGGCCTACTTCATGTTCCTGGGCGGTCGTGGACCCGAGATCGCCGCCGCGCTGCCGCGTGACACCGAGCTCTACTTCGAGATCCCGAACATCAAGCGACTGGCGCTCGATGTGCACGGCCTGAAATTCGTCGACGAGAAGAACGCGGACGAAAAGAAGCTGATCGACGACACGACGCAGGCGATGTCGGAGGCCTTCGATCTGTCGAAGGAGGACGCGCGCGATCTGATGTTCAGCGTGTCCAGCATGGGCATGGGCGCCCGCAAGCTCGACAAGGAGAGCGAGGGCGCCTTCCTCGTCGGCTTCGACGACACCGATGCCGTGGAGAAGCTGCTGGCGTCCAAGCGCTTCAGCACCGCGGGCACCTTTGGTGAGGCGGGCAAGAAGTACCAGCTCGACGAGAAGAAGGTCGAGGGCACGCCGCCCAAAGATCCGACCAAGGCCGCTCTGTTCGCCATGGAGCTCAAGGGCACCCACTCGGTTCTGGTGTGGTTCCCCAAGAAGAAGCTCGTGGTCGCCGGCAGCGAGGCGCTGGTCGCCGACATCGGCAAGGTGCTGGAGCAGGACGCCGCCTCGCTCAAGAAGAACGAGACCTTCGAGAAGGGCAGCAAGGATTTTGCCAGCGACGCGCGAGCCGTGGCGCTGTTCGATCCCAGCATCGTGCTCTCCAACGCCAGCGCCAGCGACAAGGAGATCTTCGACGGCTTCTTCAAGAGCGCGGGCCCGATCACCGGCTCCGTCAGCATGAAGGACGCCGGCGCCGTGTTCGATGTGACGGCGCGCTTCAGCGGCAACAAGTACCCGAAGGGCGGCGCGAGCAAGCCGCTCCAGCTCGACTCGGCCAAGCGCCTGCCGGCCGAGACCTTCGCCTACGTGGCCTTCACGCCGAAGCCGAACATGACCGGCGCCGACGTGGAGAAGCAGCTGCTCGAAAACCTGACCGCGCTCGACAAGGACAACGCCGTGCGCACCGAGCAGCAGCTGCGCGAGATGGAGCGGGCGATGGGCGTGACCTTCACCAAGCTCGTTGATTCGATCGGCGAGCAGAGCGTGATCGGATTCGCGGCGCCGGACACCTTCACCGTCGACCCCACCAAGGGCGACAAGCAGATGATGGATATGGCCGCGTTCGCCGTCATCAAGCTCGGCGACGAGACGCCGCTGAAGACGGTCCTCGGCAAGCTCAAGGAGCAGTTCGGTCCGATGATCGAGCGCGAGGCCGTGCTCAAAGAAGAGGGGGGTGGCTACATCATCACCTCCAAGAACCCGGAGCAGCTGCCGATCAGCGTGCAGGCCAAGTTCATCGACAAGCAGCTGGTGCTCGGCTTCGGCAACACCGGGCTGGTCGACAAGGGCGTCAAGGCCATCGCCAGCGGAACGGGAACGCTCGAGTCGAACGGCGCTCACAAGGCTGCGCTCGCCTCGCTGCCGGCCGAGTCGCACCTCATGATGTGGATCGACGCTGGCCGCATCGGCGACACCCTGCAGCGCTCGCCACTGTTGAAGAAGCAGATCGACGAGAGCGGCTTCGACGTCAGCAAGCTGAAGTTCACCGGCGATCAGCGCATCACGACGGCCATCTCCGTGGACGCCAAGAGCGAGGGCGACGTCTGGACCTTCCGCCTGCATGCCCTGAACGCCCCGGCGCTCGCCACGGTTGGCGGCGCGATGGCCATGATCAGCGCGGCCCAGGTCAGCGCTGCGCTGGCGGCTCCGCCTCCCGACCTCTCGAACACCGCCTTCAATCCCCAAGCCCTCGGCACGACCATTCCCACGGTCACCCCGCCCGTGCCGACCACCACGGACACCGCCGCGCTCGTGGCGCCGACCCCACCGACCACGGCCGCCGTCTTCAAGACCGGCGACAAGGTCGACGTCGAATGGCACGGCAAGTTCTACCCCTCGACCGTTCTCGCCGTGCTCCCCGAGGACAAGTACAAGATCCACTACGACGGCTGGTCCAGCAGCTGGGACGAAGTGGTCCCGGTCAAACGCATCAAGTCGAAATAGTTGCTCGGGAGCCTAGTGCTCCATCGCCGAAACCCTGCCCGTTCGAACGAACTCGTGACGGGACGGCGCGGCCGCAGACACGACGGGAAGCAGGTGCGCACGGATTGCAGTAGGCCCAGAATTTTGGGTCGACCCGTCGCGCACCCCAGCCCCGTGGTTGCCCCATGACCGACTCGCCCGCCGCCTTGTCCGCTCTCGATAGCGCGCGCCG
>DATLIL010000374.1:0-10016 GCA_035539475.1 Polyangiaceae bacterium | reverse complement strand
GTCATTTGACGACCGGCAAGCAAACTCCGTTGGTGCAGGCGAGGGGCGAGCAGCAATCGGCGTCGGAGGTGCAGGCGCCGCATTCTCCGTCGACGCACGCCTGGTTGTTGCAATCGCGGCACGAGCCACAGACGTTGCCGCCACCGCCCGCACCGGCAGTGCCGCCCGAGCCGCCGGTGCCGCCACAGCCGTCGCCGGCCTTGAGCACGGCGCGATCGTAGTGGATGCGCGTCGGTGCGCTCGCGCTGAAGTCGCCCGCGAAGACGGAGCCGTAGGCATCGGTGCCCGCCGACCAGTTCACCAGACCGTACGCCGCGTAGATGTTGCCGGAGATGAAAGCCTCCGACGAGAGCGTCACGCCCGTCGTGGAGCCGATATAGGTCCTGGTCAGCGCGGGCCAGTTCGGTGAGCCGATGGTGAGGCCCGCGGAGGTGTCGAGCTTTCCGGCGATGAAGATGTCGAACGAGCCGGTGGGATCGACGCCGAAGGAGATGTCGTCGCTCGTCTGGACGTCCTCTCCGATGTAGAGCGCCGTTTGCCCGTGGGCCCAGATCGTGACGGCGATGCTCGGGTGGATGCTCGAGAGGTAGTAGCTGCCGCAGGGCAGGTCGAGCCGCGTGGGCGCGCTGGGGGACGCGAGGATGTCCTCGTCCAGACCGATCAGCTCGTTGTCGTTGTTGGGTGAAGCGTGAGCTTCGACCATGGCCACGACCGGCACCAGCTGATCCTCTGCGCAATCGCACGGCGGCGGAAACGACACCGGCTCATGCACGACGTCGCCTGCGGGCGTCACGTCGACGCTGGCACTGTCCGGCACGTAGAGATCGCCGCCGACCTCGACACCTCCGGTCACGTCACCGTTGGCGTAGGCGTCGCCCTCGATGGTCATGGTCGCGCTCGAATGCAGTGAGCCGCCCGACTTCAGCACGTTGGCGATGAACTCGGGCGCCGAGTCGTTGATGCCGTCGCTGCTCGAGGCCCACAGGTCGCCGTAGATGCCGCCCAGGGGAGGCACGGATTCCGACGACGAGTGGTATTGCTCGTTGGCACCGACGCCGCCGCCCAGGCTGCCGGGTTTGTAGGGCCCCTGGGTGCTGTCGAAGGCGTCGACCAGGATGTAAGCGCTGAGCTGGACGTCGCTACACGAGCAAAGAGTCCAGCGGAATGTCGTCGTCGCGAGGGTCCCGAGGCACCCTCCCTGGTCGGGCGGGTTGACGATCGGTGGACCGCCGCCGGCGCACTTGGCGGGCGGGTCGCCGAGCGGGACGCTATCGACGCACTGACCTTTGACGCAGCCCTTGCCCGTCTCGCACTGCGTGTCGCAGCTGCCGCAGTGGTCGTTGTCGTTTTCGGTGTCGGCGCAGGTGTGATCGTTTTCGCACAGCGTCAGCGGCGCCAGGCACTCCGTCGTGCACTCTCCGCCCGAACACGCGGTGCCTCCCGTGCAGGCGTTGCCGCACTCGCCGCAGTTGCTGGGATCGGCGCTCGTCGGGATGCACTGGCCGTCGCAGAGCGACTGGTAAGACGGGCATGCGCAGCCGCCGTCCACGCAGATCTGACCGCCGGTGCATGCCGGCGAACAGGCGGAGCCTGGACCGTCGCCACCGGCACTGCTGGGCTGACCTCCCAAGTCCACTGTTCCACCGCTTGCGGCCGACGCGCCCGTACCCGCAGCGTCTGTTCCAGGCGTTGCGTCGTCGTCACTCGAGCCACAGTTCACGACACCCACGACGCTGCAAGCCGCCGCAAAGTAGAAGGCCATCGTCCCTGTTCGTTTGAGCTGCATCGAAACCTCCTGGCTGGGTCACTGTACTCAATCGCTGGGTGGAGGCACACACCCAAGGCAACCACGTCCGACTGAAGGGACGGCCAATCGATAAGAGCAACTGCGGAGTGGGATTTCGCAACAGCGCCTGCGTCAAACGCCCAATTGACGTCGCGTGTCCACGAACCGCTGGATCGTCGTGAGAATGCGGGTGACTCAGCGACGCAAGCAACGGACCGCGGCCGTCGCGGGTGTGCTCGGTTCCTTGCTCGCGACGCCTGTCTGCGCCGAGGTGGTCAGCGACACCGGCACCGCGCAAAAGCGCCATCACGGGACGCTGGTCGGGCAGGTCGCTGATACCCAGGGGTTCTTGTTCTATCCGAGCGCGGCGCCAGCTGGGGCGTATCGCTTCGCGCTCGGAGGGAGCTTCGACGCCATCGACCCGGAGGTCATGTACGGCGCGAGCCTGCGCTTCCCCCAGCTCACGCTGGACGCGATCCGTGCGCTGGGGGGCGGCTTCTCGCTGAAGGCGCACCTGAACTCCATGCTGGTCACGACCGAGCTCTTGTTCGGCGCTGGCTTCGCGTTCGGAGATCGGCCGTGGTCGTTCGAGGCTTCGGCGAGCGTGGGGATCTACGTCGGCAGACTCGATGCCTTCGGCTTCGACGCCTGGTTGCTCGCGCCCGAGTATCGACCCGAGCTGACCGCGGGCTACGACTTCGGCGAGCTCGCGGTTTCGCTGCGAGCCTCGCTGCTGCTCATGGGCCCCGAACGCGCCAACGTGGGTGGCGTCTGGGGCGAGCTCGACAACTCGAGCGTCTTCGTGGGGCACAGCGAGATGCTGTACGTCGAGAACCCGACGAAGAGCCACTCGGTCTGGTACTTCGGCGCAGGCGTCCTCACCACTCGCGCGTACTACGCGTTCTGGGTTCTCTTCCCGGATTCACCGGCGCTCTACACTTACCCCCGCGTCGTGGCAGGTTATGAATACTAGAGCGTGGACCATGGTGCTGGGCGCCGCGCTGCTCGTCTCTTGCGAGCAAGACCACGAGGTCTCGATTCCCCAGTTCCCGGACGGCGGGCTCCTCGGCACCGGTGTGCCGCTCACGCGCGAGCAGCTCTACGGGTTCGAGGGGCTGTTCACGCTGGCCGATGGCAGCTCGCTGTTCGGAGCCGACGTCTCCGTGCGCACGAGCCCTGGCACGATCTCGCTGCTGACCGACAAGAACGCGGGCTACGCGGTACTAGAGGCTGCGTGTCTGCCTGACCAGGCGGTGGTTCTCGAAGGGTACTGGCAGTATCCGACCCGCACCAACGTCGGTCTCGTGCGGCTGTTCGTCGAGCCGGCCGACCTCGGACAGGCGCTCTGCGCCGGAGAGCCGTTGCCCCCCGAGGCGGGGCTCGTGCTGCGAGGCGCTTACGGAAAGGGTGACGAGCTCCCCACGACGGCGCTCTCGCTGAGCTGGGCTCGGGAGCTCAAGCCCTGGCGCGGGCGCTTTTTCACCGTGTCGCACCACGGCGCCTGCGAGATCAATGACCACTGCGGAACGACTCCGAACAGCATCGAGTCGATCCGTCTGTCCGAGCGCGTCGGCTCGAACGCTGCCGAGGTCGACGTGCGTGTCACGCGCGACGGCGTTCCGATCTTGTTTCACGATCCCAGCCTCTCGAGCTCGCTGGTGGACGGCATCTTCTGTAACGGAGCCATCGCCGACGTTTCGCTGGCGGAGCTCCAGGGTAGCTGTCGCCTGCGCCACGGCGAAGTGATCCCGACTCTCGAGCAGGCGCTCGCGATGATGATCGAGGAGACCGAGCTCGAGGCCGTGTACCTCGATCAGAAGACGCCCGAGGGCGTGCTGCCGAGCGCTCGCCTCGCCGCACGCGCGATGCAACAGCTGCGCGAGCATGACGGTCGAGCCTTCACGGTGCTGGTCGCACTCACGACCGAAGAGATCTTCGACGCCTGGATCGACGCGAAGGCAAAGCTCAGCGAAGAAGGTCTCGAAATCCCGCCGTGCTTGATCGAATACGATCCGGACCTGGTGATCTCGGAGGGTTGCCTCGCCTGGGGGCCGACCTGGACGGAGGGTCCTCAGCCGGACAACGTCGCCAAGGTGCGCGCCGCAGGCGCCGCGACGGTGTTCTGGACCATCAATCAGACCGACTTCATCGACGAGTTCTTGAAGCAGGCAAAGCCGAACGGGATCATCTCGTCTCGGGCGTCGCTGCTGTTCCATCGCTATCAGAAGATCGGAACTCCGCCGCCCGAAGGAGCGGGACCGTGAACCTCCTTGCTCTTGCGCTCATCGCTGCCGGGACCGTCGACGAGCTCGCGAAGGCTCCGAAACAGTCTCCCTCGCCGAGCCTGGAAGTGTCCGGCTTCGCGGGCCCGAGCGTGGTGGCAGGCGATCCGGCGCTGCCGGAGGCAACGGACTCGTTTCGCCGCGTCGGGATCTACGGCGAGCTCGGTGTTGCCTTCCGATCGCGCTACTTCCTCGATCCCTTCGTCTGCGTCGGTTACGGGACGCTCGCCTCGGGCGACACGGAGCTGCCTGACGGAGCGTGGGGTGAAGGAGGCACGCTCAGCCAGCGCCTCGACGCCTGGCTCTTCTCGCCCGGCGTCACGGCCGACTTCCTTCGCTTTCGCCTGCGCGTCGGTCTGGGCTTTGCCGTCGTGGTCCAGCGCTTCGCTTTTCGTGGCGACGAGAGCTCGACGACCCAGCTTCCCCTCGCCTGGCAAGGCGGTCTCGGCTTCAACGTGCTCGAGAGCCGGAGCTTTCGTCTGGACGTGGAGAGCAGGTTCGTCCACGCCGCGGGTGCCGAGGTCAGCTTTGGCGTGCTGGGTGTGACGGCGCGCGGCGATCTCGTCGACTTTCGCTGAGCGGGCAACGCCCCCCGTCGCCGGAGGGCGTTGCCGCTCGATCGCTTCTAGCTCTTCTTCAGCGCGAACGCCTCGAAGTCCAGGCTGTCGAGGTAATGGAGCCGACTCCAGCCGTCCGTTGCCAGGGCGGTGACGTATTCGTACGACGCGAATGCCGCCATCGAGCAGCCGCCCAGCGGGCAACCGACCGGCAGGTTGGTGTCCATCAGCACCTGGGCGTTCTGCACGGTGCTGAAGTTGCCGACGAGACCGACCGGAGTACTGGGCTGGCTGAAGACCACCTGATCGACGCGCTTGGTGCTGAAGGTGAAGGTCGCGAAGCCGTTCTTGTGCTTCGCCCGCCACGGGATGGTGACCCAGTCGGAGGGCGCGAACTCGAGAACGCCGCAGCAGGGGTCAGCCGCGGTGCTCGCGATCGTCGGCGCGTCGATCTCGGCGAAGGTGGGATTGTTGTCGACGTGAACGGTGATGACCATGGCGTTGCCGTGCACGAGGCCGAGAGGCGCCGCCTCCTGCGTCGTGATCGTTCCGGTGAGGTCGTCCACGTCGGGCACGAAATACTTGATGCCCTTGGCTGCGATGTCGACGGGGTCCCCGTTGGTGTCGAAGAGCTCGAGACGGATCTCGAACTTGCCCGAGGCATCGGCTCCCACTTCCGCGCCGTTTGTCGCGTAGCTGATACCCGGCGCGGACAGGGTCGTGTCGAACTCGCCGTTCTCGTAGTCGGTGGGCGCGATCACGGGTCCCCACACGCCCTTGGGTGCGAGCGCCGGCGGGATCTCGAACAGATTCGCCTTTGGCGCTTCCGGGGGTGAGAGCGGGCCGAGCTTGTAGAGCGCGCTCACCGGGGGACTGCCGCCGGAGCCGTCAGGATCATAGGTGTAGTGCCGGTGAACGTCGCCGAGCATCGGAAGCCACGCGCTCGTGCCGACGCGCCGATAAAACAGCTTGTAGTACTTCACGCCCAGGTTCTCGCGCAGCGCGTTGTCGAACAAGAGCTGCGGTCGCAACGTGCCGCCGAACGGCGCTCCGCTCTTCAATAGACCGCGATTGGTCGAGGTCGTGGCGCCCTGCAAGTCCGGCGAATCGCCGTAGATCAGGTTCAGCGAGGTGGCGCCGATCGCCGTGAACAGCACCCAGTTTTCGCCGGCCACCACGGGTGCGCACGGCGAGCAGGTGTGCGCGAACGGGTGGTGGGTGACGAGCGTGACTTCGGAGCCGCAGGTGTAGTTCCACCACGTGTAACAGGGCACCGGGGTCGGCGCGTAGATGGTGATGTCCCAGAAGACGAAGCGCTGCTTGACCTTGAAGTAGAGGTCCGGCTTGTCCGGGTTGTTGCAGCCGTGGAAGAAGATGGCGTGAAAGTGGCCACAGTCGTCGGTCTTGGCGGTGGCCACGAGCTGCATCGTGAAGAAACGCGGGAACAGCGCGCACAGCAGCGGGCGCACCAGCACGGCGTAGTCGAGCAGAGTCTTCCGGAACTCGAGGTTGCTCGCGGCGCGAGCCGCAAAGCGTAGCTGTTCGGCCTCCGGGTTCTCCGCCAGCGCGAAGGCCACGTCCGAGTGCGATCTGGCGGCAACCGGCGCCGCGGTCTTGCGGGCGATCAGCGCCGTCGGCGCGCTGGGCAGGAACGGACCCGGTCGCGGACCCGGCGGGAAGGGGCCGGGAAAGGGGCCAGGGAGCGGCTCGGGCGGCGGCTCCGGCAGCGGGATCGGACGCACGATCACCTCGCGCAGCCGGTCGAGCAGGTCATCGGGCAGCTTGGGCAGCACGATCAGGAGCGGGTCCACCTCGTAGACCTCGACCGTTGCGTTGCACACGGGCAGGTCGATGCTCTGACCGCTGAGCTCCGTACGCTTCAGAACGGTGCCGTTGACGGTGCAGAAGCTCCGCAGCCAGCACAGGATTTTGTCGATGTCGATCGCGAACTTGAGCGACGGACGCTTCGCTTGCAGGTCGACCCGCACGTGACGCTCGAGCGCTCCACGCCGCACGAGGTCGGCGAGCGCGGGCTTGGCGTCCTTCAGCGCCGGCCCCACCATGACACGCACGTTCGTGCCCTCGGCGCCGAGCGGTACGCGCAGAGTGACCTCGCCGCTCGACTGGAGCTGCTGCGCGTCGAGCAGCTTGCCGCCCGCGGAGAACGCGTAGAGGGCAAGTGTTGCCTCCCGAGTGCGTTCGTCGTCCGGCAGAGACACGTGTACCGCAATTTCCTGACCCTTTTCTGTAGCCATTCTCGTCCTTCTCCTTCGGCTATGAAGGTTCGAGATCCATTCCCAGACCGGCACACGCGCCCCCCGAACGACGGTCCCCGGACCTAACTCACCTCAGCCACGACGAGTAAGACCACGGCGCGTGCGCGTGAGCCATAGTCATTGCTCTAGCGCTTTTCATGTCGCTTTCATTGATCGATGGACGTGGGTGGTTTGCGATGGCGCGGATACCAGCCGCCGATCGTGATGCCCCAGGTGTTGTATTGGCTGGCGACGTCAGCACCGAGGCCGAGCTTCCAGAGGTAGTCAGCGGGCCACAAACCGAGCACGTCCCAGGGCAGGAGCCTGACGTCGAGACCGAAGGTGCCGTGAACGCGCGGCGTGCTGGTTTCGAAGCGCGTTGGCTCCAGATAGCTCCCGCCGCGAAGCTTGAGCCATTCCGGAACGACCGCTACCTCGAGGCCCAGCCGCGGTGACACGACCGCTCGCTCGCCCGAGCGATGCACTCGTTGCGAGAGCAGGGACTCGACTCCAACGCCGTCGGTCACGGCGCCCGAAATCAGCATCGAGCCCGCGATCTGCACGTAAAAGCGGTTCAGTCGCGTGAGCTCACCTTCTCGCTGGAGCCTGGCGGCGTGGAGCGCTCGCGCGAGCAGACGATCGTCGGCTTGCTGTTCGTCGTCGAAACGCCGCTCGAGCTCTCTTCGTTCGGCGTCGCTCCGCGCACGGCGCAGCGCTTCCTGGCGTTCGCGCGCCCGATCGAGCCGGCGCAGGCGGTAGACGAGCTGCTCTCGTTCGATCATCTGGCTGCTCGTGCGCCAGCGTTCGTTGAGTGGGCGGCCGAACTGGACGGCAAAACCGAAGTTGACGTCCCAGGGTAGCGCCACCGACTCGGGCACGTAGAGGTCGGCTCCGGTGGGGCTCGTGACGATGAGGTCACCCTCCGGGTTCGGCAAGAGGTCTTCATCGTACTGAGCCTCCGTGCGAATGGCCGAGCGAAAGGCCAGTCCCAGCCGGAGTGGTAGACCCGCCGGCTTGTAGACCGCTCCGACTTCGAGCCCGGAGTCCCTGGACTCGAACAACCGACTTCTCTCGCCGAGCGTGTCGGCCTTCTGAACGACGGACATGGAAAGCAGCCGCGCACCGACGCCGAGCACGAGCTGGTTGTTGGCGAGCCCGTGCGCGAACTGAAGGTGCGTGGTCGGGATGGTCACGCTGATGGCGGTTTCGCGGTTCGTCCCGCCAATGTCGTAGTTCTGCGCTTCGATCGTGGCGCCGACACCGAGCTCACCCCATTGCAGGTTGATGGCCGGCGAGACGAACACGAAGGAGCTCGGCGAATTGCCGAGGTTGATCGCGCTCCCGCTGTTGAAGAAGTCCACGCCTTCGAGCGAAGCCGGGAACGTGAGGCCGAAGCCGAGCCAGTAATCGAAGTAGGTGTACGAGTAGAAGGGTCGAACCGCCGGCGTCGCCGGGTTCTGAAGATCACCGTCGATGCCTTCGGAGATTGCGACATAGGCACCGGCCAGGCCGGTCACCGTGGGGCCGGCGAAGACGGGGCCTTGATAGAGATCGAGCGTGTAGTTGCTCGTCCGGAGCGGGCTTCCGTCCGGACCGAGCTCTCCCGCGGCGTGACCCTCGCGCGAGATCGAGAGAAGACCCGCGAAGGCGCCGAGCACCAGCAGCCGCCTCGAAGACAGAGTCCGACAAGGCTGCCACTTCTTCTATTCAGCGGCACATCGGAAAAGTTCGCGGCTGAGATCGAGCTCGCCCGCTTCGGCCAGCGCGATCGCCGAAGCAGTGCGCACGAAACCAAGCTAGGGTGCGGCCGGCCACCGAAAATCCCCATCGCAAGCACTGCCAAATCGAGGAACGCTCCAGGAACGCCTGGCCACCAGAGTCCCCCCTGACGCGCCCATCATGCGTCGAAAGGAACGAGAACATGTCCCTCCGCATCAACGACATCGCCCCCGACTTCACGGCCGACACCACCGACGGCAAGATTTCCTTTCACGCCTGGCTGGGGGGCGACTGGGGCATCCTGTTTTCGCACCCCAAGGACTTCACGCCGGTCTGCACGACGGAGCTCGGGTACGTCGCCAAGCTGAAGCCGGAGTTCGACAAGCGTGGGGTCAAGGTCATCGGTCTCTCCGTGGACCCGGTCGATAAACACGACGGCTGGGCCAAGGACATCGAAGAGACGCAAGGCGTGGCGCCAAACTTCCCGATGATCGGCGATCCGACGCTCGAGGTCTCCAAGCTCTACGACATGCTGCCCGCCTCCGCCGCCGGTGACGCGAGCGCACGTACGGCCGCTGACAACCAGACGGTTCGCACCGTGTACGTCATCGGTCCGGACAAGAAGATCAAGCTCACCATTTCCTACCCGATGACGACCGGCCGGAACTTCGACGAGGTGCTGCGCGTCATCGACTCGTTGCAGCTGACGGCCAAGCACCGCGTGGCGACACCGGTCAACTGGAAGCAGGGCGAAGACGTGATCATCGTCACGTCCGTCTCGAACGACGAAGCCAAGGTCCTCTATCCGGCTGGCTGGAAGCAGCCGAAGCCGTACCTGCGCATCGTGTCGCAGCCCAAGGATTCTGCCCGATGAAACAGCGGGTGCTCATCCTGGGCGCCGGCTTCGCGGGGCTCGAGCTCGCGACGTCGCTGTCCGAAGCGCACGGCGACGGTGTCGACGTGACCGTGATCGACAAGTCGGATGCCTTCATCTTCGGTTTTGCGAAGCTCGACGTCATGTTCGGCAAGGCCACCGCGGAGGCCGTGCGGCTGCCGTACAGCGACTTCGTGAAGCCCGGCATCACGTTCAAGCGCGAAGCCGTCGGGTCGATTGACCCGGCGGCGCGCCGCGTCGTAGCTCCCCACGTCGGTCAAGACGCGGACGTGCTGATCATCGCGCTCGGCGCGGACTACGACGTTTCGACCACGCCTGGCATCACGCTCGGTCAGAACGAGTTCTACTCGGTGGCCGGCGCGACCCACCTGCGCGACGTGCTGCCCACGTTCAGCAAGGGCCATGCCCTCGTCGGCGTCTGCGGTGCGCCCTACAAGTGCCCGCCAGCGCCCAGCGAGTGCGTGTTGATGCTGCACGACCTGCTGCTCAGCCGGGGCGTGCGCAACCAATGCGAGATCACGC
>DATLIL010000373.1:0-2759 GCA_035539475.1 Polyangiaceae bacterium | reverse complement strand
GGCCCCTCGGCAGCGCCGCTGTCGGCAGACGCCGGCGAGAGTGGGAGTGACGGCGGGGCGCCGGAGGCGATCAGTGCCGCCGGCGGCCGTCGCGCACCGACCGAGGCCAAGGGCGACCACTGCCCGGCGGGAATGATCCTCGTCGAGGGCGAGTACTGCACCGACGTCGACTACACCTGCAAGAAGCAGTGGTACGACAAGTCGAACAAGAAAGAGATCTGCGAAGAGTTCGAGCCCAAGAGCACCTGCGTCGGTAAGAAGGTGAAGAAGCGCTTCTGCATCGACGAGTTCACCTGGCCGAACGAGAAGGGCGCGCGCCCCGAGGTGATGAATCGCTTTCACCAAGCGCAGGTCAAGTGCGCAGCTGTCGGCAAGCGCATGTGCACCGAGAGCGAGTGGACACTCTCGTGTGAAGGTCCACGCATGCTCCCGTTCCCCTATGGCTACGTGCGCGACACCAAGAAGTGCCACGGCGACCTCGAGTGGGATTCCCCCGACATGAAGAAGGTCGCTGCGCGCGATCCCGACGAGCTCGCACGGTTGTGGAAGGGCGTGCGCAACGGGAGCCAGCCGGAGTGCACCAGCGAGTATGGCGTCCAGGACTTGCCCGGTAACGTCGACGAGGTCGTGGCCAGCGAGCACTTCGACGACCCCAGCTTCAAGGGCAAGTACGACAGCATCCACACTGGCGGGCCCTGGTACAAGGGAGTGCGCAACCAGTGCCGGCCCAAGATCTACACCCACGACGAGGGCTTTTATTACTACTTCCTCGGGTTCCGCTGCTGCGCCGAGCCTGACGGCAAGCCCACCGAGCCGCTCACGGCCAAGCAGGTCAAGGACAAGTGGAAGTGGTCGCGCGTGGAAAAAGTCGCCGGTTTCACCGTCGAGCAGATGAAGGAAAAGCTCACGCTCAAGCAGAAGAACCAGTGCACATGCGCCGCGCAGGACATCCTGTGCAAGACGATGTGCGGGACCCTGCTCGGCCCGAGCGCCAAGGATTTCAAGTAGACGGCGACCGTTTCGCCACGCTCCTTGTTGCCCCGCTTGTGTGATCGCGGCCGCTCACCTCCTGGCTAGCGCGATCCCTCCACTGTGACTGTAGCCCCATCCTCGGGGGTTACAGCCGTGGACGTTTGAGCAATTGCTGCGGACGTTTGCGCAAACGCGATTGTTTCACAACCGAAACGCAACACGCGGTTCCGGGCACGGAACTTGTTAGACGCTACTTGCCAACCCGAGTGGCGAGACCAAGGCTTGCACGTGAGTTTCGGAACAACGAAGCGATGACGGCGTGGATCCCAAAGCTTAGCCAGGGAAATGCCTATGCAAAGGTCCGGCTGCGCGGCACCGTCTGGGAGCGCGTCGATCTGGCCCATGGCGCGTACAGCGCGCTGACCAGCGTCGGTGGCGTGATCGGCCGCACTGGAATTTCGCCCAACGCCATCACCTGGCTGTCGCTGCTCATCGCCGCGGTGTCTGGCGTCGCAGTGCTGCTGGGTTCGTTCGCGCTCGGAGCCTTGCTCCTCGTGGCGAGCGGGCTGTGCGACGCGCTCGACGGCGCCGTCGCCCGCGCGACCGGACGCGTGAGCCCGTTCGGTGCGCTGCTCGACTCCACCATCGATCGACTGGCGGACGCGCTGCCGCTGATCGGGATGATGGTGTTTTTCGCCAGCCGCCCTGGCCTCGCGCTGATCCCGGCGGTGGCCATGCTCGGCGCCTTCGTCGTGCCCTACGTGCGCGCGCGGGCCGAGGGCCTGGGCGTGACCTTGCCGCCGCTGTTCATGCGCCGTCCGGAGCGGCTCGTGCTCCTGGTGCTCAGCCTGTTGCTCGGCACGTTGCCGATCACTGGCCCGGTGCCGCAAATCCTGATGCTGGTCGGCGTCGGGCTCATGGCGGTGCTCAGCTTCTACGGCGCGGTCTCGGCGCTGCGTGCTGCCCAGGTGGCACTCGAGCAGCCCAAGCGTGAGTCGATGCCGCCGCCCAGCGTTCGCTCGCGTCCGATCACAGCCAGCGGGCCATGAGCCCGGCGGCCAGGCCCGCGAGCAGATCGTCAGCCATGACCCCGAGGCCCTCGGGTTTCAGGTGCTGGGCGCGGTCCACCGGCCCGGGCTTGGCAATGTCGAGCGCGCGAAAGATGAGCAGGGCAGCCAGGCGCACGGCCAGCGAGCGCCGGCGCACGAGGCCCATCGCGATCAACGTGCCGGCGACCTCGTCGATCACCACCCACTGCGGGTCCTTCTCGCCCGAGCTCTTGCACACGCGCTCCGAGGCCCAGACTCCCAGGACGGCGATCAAGGCCGTGCCCGTCCAGTACGGCACGGGGCCCAGTGAACGCAGCAGCAGGTGGAGCGGCAGCGCGCCCAGCGAGCCGACGGTGCCGGGTGCGATCGGAGATTTCCCGCAGCCAAACCAGCTGGCGAGAAGCGCGGCGCTCTTATCGGCCGTGGACATGGGCGCCGGACGCTACCACAAGGCGGCGCCGTGAAGCGCGTGCTGGCTCACGTGGCCGCGCTCTGGGGCCGGCGCTGGTTCCTGCCGCTTCTACCGACGCTCTACGCCGTCGTCATGCTCGCCATCGGCGATCTGCGCCCGGAGCACATCGCGATCGCGCTGGCGGCGGTGCTCACCGGGTTCATCGGGCCGCGCACCCGGGAGTTCTTCATCGACGCCACGCCGTTCATGGTCGTCGGCTACGGCTACGATCTGGTGCGTTACGCGCGCCCCTACTTCGTCACGCCCGAGCGCGTCCTTGGCTGCGG
>DATLIL010000372.1:0-13336 GCA_035539475.1 Polyangiaceae bacterium | reverse complement strand
GATCGCCTTGATCTCGAGCTCGATCTCGCCGGCGGGCCGCTGCACGGTGATCACGTCGCCGACCTTGCGCTTCATCAGGCTCGAGCCGAGCGGGGACTTGAAGCTGATGCGGCCCTGTGAAGGGTCGGCCTCGTCGGGGCCTACGATCTGATAGCGGCTGATCTTACCGTTCTCGTCGACCACCTCGACGCTCGCGCCGAAGCGGACGGCGTCGTTCTGGCGCACTTCGTCCTGGCGTACGACCTCTGCCGACTCGAGCCGCTTGGTCAAGAAGCGGATGCGGCGATCGATCTCTCGCAGCCGTTTCTTGCCGTAGATGTACTCGGCGTTTTCGGAGCGGTCACCCTGCGCGGCGGCGTCGGCCACCTCCTTGACCACACGAGGACGCTCGTTTGAGAGCAGATGCTGGAGCTCTTCGGAGAGCTTCTTGGCGCCGTCAGGCGTGAGGTAGTTCGGCATGAGCAGGAAAACGATCGCCCTACTGGCGGCGTGCGCCAGGGGAGCGTAGCGTATGGGGGCGTGAGGGCAAAACATGCCATCATCGTCGGCCTCGGGCTCGCAGCCGGCAGCCTGATCGCCCTCGCGATCGCTGCCATCGTGCTCGTCCCCGACTGGATCGAGCGCGAGGCGATGCGTCAGATGCGCGAGCGCGGCATCGAGCTCGACAGCTACGAGCTCGAGTTCGGCTGGGGTTGGGTGACGATCACGAACGCACGTGGGCGGCTGGTCGGTGTGAAGTCGGTGGTGTTGAAGTTCGAGACCATCGAGGTCACGCTCGCCGGACGTGAGCCCGAGCGCATCGACGTCACGGGGCTGGACGCGCAGGCGCTCGGCTCGGCGCCGACGATCGCCGTGGAGCTCGGGGCCTGGACCAAGCGTTTTCCGGCGACCTACGCGCTGCCGCTCTGGGCCAGCAAGGTCTCGGTCACCTGGAAGCCGGATCCCGCGCAGCCGCCCTGGCTCGAGATCGCCGGCGGCAGCGTGGCCAAGACGCCAGCCAACACCGTGTTCAGCGCCGACGGCGTCAAGTTGCAGGGGCAGGCGATCGGTAAGGTCGGCGCCAGCTGGTCGACGTCGAGCACGGCGCTGGCGATCGGTCTCGGTGAGCCCGAGCTCGAGAAGGCCCCGCTCAAGGTCGGAGTGGAGCTCTCCGCGCGCCCGGTGGTGCTGTTCAAGCTGGCGCCGATCAAGCTCGAACGGCTGGCCGCGCCCTTCGCCATCGAGCTGCCGATCGAGAACGTCACGACCAGCGGCGAGGTCGAGCTCACCTTCGCGTCACAAGAGGCGCTGCTGCCCGCCGACGGCCGCGCCCACACCGAGCTCGAAGGCTGGATCCCGCCGCACCCGATCGAGCTCTCCGGTTTCGTCTTCGGCAACGTCACGACCTTCGATACGCGGCTCGCGATCAGTCAGGACATGAAGACGGTGACCTTGACCGACTCGAAGGTGAAGGCGGGTAAGTTCGAGCTCACCGGCGGCGGCAGCATCGTACGCGAGGCCGATCACGCCCTCGCGCGCATGCTGCTCGCCGGCAAGCTGCCCTGTCCGGCCCTGGCCAGTGCGGCCGCGGAGTCGCGCCTGGGACGCCTGCTCGGCGCCGCCGCCGGCAAGATCGCCGGAGCAGCCGCGCGGCAGCTCGTCGAGGGCACCGTCAACGTCGAGGTCGAGATCGAGGGCGACACGCGCAAGCTCAAGGAGGCCAAGGTCGACCGCAAGATCGGCGTGGGCTGCGGGCTCAAGCCGCTGACGCTGGAGGAGCTGCGCAAGCTCGGTGAGCTCCTGCCGCTACCCGAAGAGCTCAGCGTGCTGGCCGAGGAGATGGTCAAGAACGCGCCGCCCGGGCTGGTCTTGCCGCCGCCGTCTGCGCTGCCCAAGCTGCCGCCGACCTTGCCACCCCTACCACCCTTCGAATTCGACTTCGGCACCGGCGACGGCGCCAAGAAAAAGGCGCAACCAGCGCCAGCCGCGAGCGCGGCTCCCTGAGCGAGGAAAGACGATGGCGACACTGGTCGTTCTTGGTGCCGGGATGATGGGTAGCGCCCTGTGCGCGCCGCTGGTCGATCGCGGTCATACCGTGCGTTTGCTGGGCACGCACCTCGATCGCGAGATCATCGACGCGCTGAAGCAGCGGGGCGTGCACCCCAAGATGGGTCTGAGCCTACCCGATGGCATGACGTACCATCAGCTCGATGAGCTCGCGCTTGCCCTGGACGGCGCCGAAGCAGTCGTTCTCGGCGTGAGCTCGGCGGGCGTGGAGTGGGCCGCCCGGACTCTCGCGCCGCTGCTGAAGGCGGGGACTCCGATCCTGATGGTGGCCAAGGGCCTGCGCCTGCAGGGGGGCGCGCTGGTGGCGCTGCCCGATGTGCTGCTCGCTGCCATGCCGGAGGAGCTCGCCAAGACGCTCTGTCCCGTGGCCGTGGCCGGGCCGTGCATCGCGGGCGAGCTCGCGCGGCGAGTGGAGACCTGCGTCGTGCTGGCGGCGCGCGACGAAGAAGCGCTCGCGTACTGGAAGCGCATCGCGCGCGGCCCTTACTATCACGTCTTTCCCAGCACCGATCTCGTCGGCGTCGAGGTCTGCGCGGCGCTCAAGAACGCCTACGCCATGGGCATCGGGCTCGGCGCGGGGCTTCACGAGGCGCGCGGCGGCGCCGCCGGCAGCGTGGCCATGCACAACTACGAGTCCGCGGTCTTTGCTCAGTCGATCGTCGAGATGGCGCGACTGGTCGAGCTCTCCGGGGGCAGGCGCGAGAGCGTGTTCGGGCTGCCCGGCGTGGGTGATCTCGACGTCACCTGCAACGGCGGGCGCACCGGCCGCTTCGGCCGCTTTCTGGGCCTCGGCCTGGGTCGCACCGGCGCGATCGAAAAGATGGAGGGCGCAACGCTCGAGTGCCTCGAGATCCTCGAGGTCATGCGCCAGGCCGTCGGGCGCTTCGAGACCGACGACAAGCTCTCGCCCGGCGAGCTCCCGCTGCTGCGCGAGCTCATGCGCATCGCGCTGGACGGCAGCCCCGTGGCGTTGCCCTTCGAAAAGTTCTTCGCCTAGCGCTACAGGCAGAAGGCGAGCGCTTCGTCCTCGCTCATGGACGCGCAGCCGAGCTCGTTGCCCTCCAGCACGAATTGACAGGCAGCGCCGTCGTTGCTCGACGCGATGCTGGCGTTGCTGTCCGCACAGTCGCAGCTCGCGCAGAGCTCGTCGAGCGCGCAGCAGAAGGGCTCCGTGATCGTGCTGCCGCCGAACGCCGAGCAGAGCGTGGCGAAGATGGCGGATTCGTCGCACTGGCCGCTGCTGAAGTTGCAGTAGTTGCCCGTGCACTCGAGGTCATCCACGCACGCGGCGCCGTTCGGCTTGGTCGCCAGGCAGGTCTGGCTGCCCGCGTCGCAGTAAGCACCGTCGACGCAGTTGGCCTCGCACGGCTCGCCCAGCGCGCTGAGGACGGGCGTCGTGCAGAGCGCGCCGGTGGGGTCGTTCGTACAGCTCCCGCCCTTGCACGCTCGAGGATCCTCGCCGCACAGCTCCCCGTCTTCCAAATACCCGGTCCAGACCCGAGCGCAGACGGGGGCCTCGACGCTGCGGCACTGCCGGTACGCGGCAGTGCCGGCCGCGAGGCACTCGCCAGCAGCGTTTCCGTCGTAAATCAGCTCTGGATCGTTGCTCTTCGCATAGTTGCCTTCGACCTGCTCGATGCAGGCGGCGGTGTTCATCGGCTGGCCGAGACCCTGGCAGCACTCCGCCAGGGCATTGCACATGCCGTTGGCATACGCGGAGGCAATGTTCTCGCGCGCGATGCTGTCGTCGTCGTCGTCGTCACTGGAGCTCATGCAGCCCACGGCGCAGAGCGCCGAGACGACGATGCCGGCACTGACCCGAAGAAAGTTTTTCAACGCTCCCATGGGTGAGCCTCCCGTAGTGCGTGACGCTAACGGAGCGCTGCTCGGAAGTCCAACGCGGGTGAGGGCACGAGCGGCTTGCGGCGCGGCAGGCGGCGGCGCGCCAGTGTGTTCACCAAACCAAACTACTCGCGCCCGACGCTGAACTTCAGCGAGTAGCTGACGGCAGTGGCGCGGCGCTGCGGCTTGAACTTCAGCGTCTCGAACGCCTTGACCATGCAGGCCTTGAACTCGTCACCGCGGATCCCGGTGCGCGGCTGGTCGACGCGAGGACGCCCGCCCTCGGTCGGGACGACCAGATCGATGCCGAAGGTGCCTTCCTTGCCGCCCTCGTCGACCAGCGGGTAGCAGGCGAGAAAACGCGGAAAGGAGTGCTCGATCGTGAGCAAGATCGGCTCGCGCTCTTCGTCGCGCCCGCCGCCGAGGTGCAGGCCGTAGGTCTTCACTCGCACCTCCGGCAACGGCGGTCCGGACGCCACGATCGGCTTCAGCTGCGGCTCCTCGGGTGGGGCCTCACCCGGCGACGCCGGAGGCTCGACCGGCGTCGTCGGCAGCGGCTCGGGCAACACTCCCGGTGCTGGCGGAGGGGCGCTGGCCGGCGCTGGAGCTCCGTCCGCGGCCTGTGCCGGTGGCTCCGCGCCTCGGCCCGTGTTCTTCGCGGCGCACGCCACGAGGGCGAGCGCGAGCGCGACTGCGGGCCGTTGGGTCGACATGCGGACCCTTCTATACGCGATCGCTGCGCGGGCGTCGTCAGTGCCGCTCGCGCGGCGGCGCTCGGGCGGAATTTTCGTAGCAACTCGCGGCGCGGCCGTGCCGACCCACTGTTCAGGAGGGCGCCATGTCCATCGAACGGGGCCGGGGAGGATTCATCAGCTGTCTGCTGCTCGCTGCGTGCAGTGCGCCCGTGAGCGGCTCGAGCCCTGAACTTGCCGAGCCGGCGACGGAGCTCTCGCTCGCCTGCTGGAACCTCGAGTGGTTCGGCAGCGCGAGCGAGGGACCGGCCGACGACGAGCTGCAGCTAGCGAGCGTTCGTGACGTGATCCGCGAGAGCCAGGTCGACGTCTGGGCCCTGGTGGAGATCAGCGATGCCAGCGCCTTCCGCGCTCTCGTGTCCGAGCTGCCCGGCTACGACGGCATCCTCGCCGGCGACGCGGCGCTCGGTAAGCAGGAGCTCGGCCTGCTCTACAGGACCAGCAGCGCGAGCCGACGCTCGGCCGAGCCCATTCTCACGGAGCTCGACTACGAGTTTGCCGGTCGCCCGCCGCTCGAGGTGAGGCTCGTGCTGGCTGGAAATGACGCCGACGAAGAGCTCGTCGTGATCGTGCTGCACGCCAAGGCCTTCGGCGACCTCTCGAGCTGGGAGCGCCGCCAGCGCGCGTCACTCGCGCTCGAGGAGTACCTGGACGAGGCCCACCCCGAGGCGAAGCTCGCCGTGCTCGGAGACTTCAACGACGACGTCGACACCTCGATCAGCGCCGGCCAGCCCTCGCCGTACGAAAACTTCTTGGCGGCTCGCACACGCTACGTCTTCGCCACGCAAGGGTTGTCGGCGTCGGGCCAGAGCTCGACGTTGCACCACCCCGACATGATCGATCATCACCTCGTCAGCAACGAGCTCTGGGCGACGTTCATCGACGGCTCCGCCGAGGTGCTGGAGGTCGAGGACTTCGTCGCCAGCCCGGCCAGCGCCGCCAGCGACCACCGCCCGGTGGTGACCCGCTACGAGCGCTGACGTCACTTTTCTAGCAACTGGTCCGCGCCGCGAACCGACCTGGCGTGAGGAGTCGCTCAATGTAGGCCTGAAAGCCGCCTTGCAGCTCCGTTCTATCTCATGCGACCTTGGAGACTCATGCGCGGGAGGACCTTTGCGGTTCTGCTGATGGTGATCGCTGCGACCGTGCGCTGTGGCACCGGCTTTCGCCAGGGCGGGGTTCCCCCCGAAGGTGGCTCGGGCGGCTCGGACATGGCGGGCTCGAGCGGTAAGAGCGGTTCGGGTGGCAAGGGCGGCGCTAGCAGCGATGGCGGCTCGGATGGCAACGCTTCGGCAGGTGATGCTCCGGTGGGTGGCGACGGCGGAGCTGCCGCGTCCGCTCCGAGCACAGGCGCCGGCGGCGAAAGTGGCGCGGGCAACTCGGCGCAAGCGGGCGCCGCGGGTAGCCCGGCCGTCGACACTTCCGTTCACGGCAAGGTCATGCACGAGTTCGGCGGTCCGCTACCCGGCTGGCAGGTGGTCATCGGAGAAAAGAAGGTGATCACCAACGAGCTGGGCGAGTTCACCGTCCCCGACGTCGGCGAGACTTATGATCTCCTGGTGGCCGCCAGCGACGACCACCTCCGGCTCTACCAGGGCGTCACCACGCGCGAGCCGATCGCGGTGATGAGCTTGATGGACGGCGATCCGGGCTGGGTGGTACACACCGCCGGCATCGCCGGCAGCGTGCTCAATACGCTCACGCCCACGACTTTTTTGGAGGTTTGGATCCATGGACGTCTCGAGATGACGTTCCCAGCGACCGGGGCTCCACCTCCCGAACCGGGCAGCTACGCAAACGTCGTGACCTGGAACCACGACGAGAACCCCGCCCCCGCCGAAGTTCGCGGCGTCCAACTGAAGGACAACACCACCTGGCGAGCCGGGATTCTCTCGCGTTCTCTTGCTGCAGGCGTCGATTACTCGGGCGTGAACGTCACGCTCGAAGACCTGGCGAGCCGGACCGTGATCACCACGCCGGAGCTCGCGCCGGGCGTATCGCTGACGACGGTGGTGCAGTGTCTATCGGAACACTGCGACTCCTTGGCCCCGTTGCCGATGGGTTCGAGCGTGGGCGACGCTCGCGTCGAGGTCAGAGGTACCCACCTCTCGGGCACGACCAAGACTTTTGCTCGCCCGACGGACGACGAGAACGAGCTGACTCTTCTGCTGACCGCCCCTTCCGGCCTCTTCGCGCCTACCAATGCTGCGACCGGTGTCTCGCCCGGTACCGAGTTTTCGTGGCAGCCGTACGCCGACGGCATTCACGTGCTGAAGATCTCCGCGGCAGGCTACCTGGTCGAGGTCTACACGAGTGGAACGAGCTTCGCCCTCGCGGATATTGCAGCCGCGACGTACGGCACGGGCACACATACGTGGAAGGTGCTCGGGCTCGGCCCGGCCACGTCGGTCGACGATTACGTGGGCGAGCCTGCGCCGGTTCCGCTGAAGAGCGTCGAGTACCTGACGGAATCGACCGCCCGCAGCTTCACGCCGCAGTGAGCGAAAGCTCAGAAATTGGCGCTAAAGCCCAGCGTCATGCGGCTGGGTCCGGCGCTGGCCCTGAGCTCGGCTCGGTTCGACCAGAGCTCGGCGGTGAGGGCACCTGACAGCACGAACAACGCGCTCGCGCCCAGGAGCGCCTGACCGAAGAGCAGCTGGTCGCTCTCGTTACGCCGCAGTCCCAGGTAGTCGGTGCAGCTCTCCGAGCCGCGATCGGCGCAGAAGTCGTCGGGCTGCCGGCGCGCGAACTCGTCGGCGTCAGTTCCAGTGTCGATACCCTGCGCCGTGAAGACGACGCCAGCCGCCAGGCTCGCGATGCCGACGCCGTACAGTGTCGCTACCGTCGCGAGCTTCGCCCCTGAAGGATCGCCCGGCGAAGTTCCGCGGATGAAGCGTGCGGCCCACGGCGTGCTCGGCTCGGGATCGGCAGCGTGGGCAGTGGTTGCGCACAGCAGCAGAGCGATGGTGACGAAGCTCGTGCGCGCGCGCGACATGATGGCGGCACTATCGAATCGGCAGTCACGACACAACCCCCTCGACACGGGCCGGTCGGCCTGGAAGAATGCCCGCGCCGGTCGGGGCCCCCGGGCCGGTGAGGGCCACGGCGACGCCGCCGTGCAAGCTCAACGAGGACTGCTCTTGTCGCCGCGTAGACACCTTACGACTTTTCGCCTGCCGCTTTCCGTCGCTGTCGCCGCTGCGCTCCTCCCCCTCGTCGTGCTCGGCAACGCCTGCGGCGGTCTGGAGTTCTGCGAAGACGGCGACGACGAATGCGCGCCACCGAGCGGCAGCGCTGCCAGCTCGAACGGTGGCGACACGGGCGTCGGCGGCGCGAGTGGCGCCGAAGCCGGCGCAGCGCAGGGCGGCAGTGACGGCAAGGGCGGAACGGGCGGCGAGGGACAGAGCGGCGGCGGCCCCGGTATCAACGGCTGCGCTCTCTCGGATGTCGCCAACATGCAGGCTGGCTGCATTGCGCCCGACACGGGCATCTTCGTCGCCCCTGTCGTTGGCGATCGCGACCCCGACGACAACGTCGGCACCAAGGACGACCCCATCACGACGGTAGCTCGCGCCGTCGAGCTCGCCGTCGAAAAGCAGCTGCCGATCTTCATCTGCAACACCAAGTTCGAAGAAGCGCTGGTTCTCGACGGTGTCAGCGACCTCAAGATTTACGGTGGCTTCAAGTGCGGCGACTGGAGCTATCTCCCCGGCGCCAAGGCCACGCTCGTGCCGCCCGAGCGCGGCTACGCCCTCGAGATCAGCGGGGATTCGGCGAACATCGGCATCTCCGACGTCGAGTTCAAGGCCCAGCCTGGCGCCGACGCTGGTGACAGCAGCATCGCGGCGTTCGTTCGCGAGAGCACCGCAATATCACTCACCAGGGTCAAGCTCGTCGCCGGAGCTGGAGCCGACGGCGCCAGCGGGACACTCGATGAATTCTCCTATCTGGAGCAAGCGGCACTCAATGGCTATGCCGAGAGCGATCCCGAGGAAGGCTCCAGCCGCACGTGCGACTGTCAGCCGACGCTCTCGACGACGGGCGGGCTCGGCGGTTCACCGGTGGCTGGCGGACAATCTGGCAGCGACGGCTTGCCCGATCACGGCGCTGGGCAAGCGGGAACGCCCGCGAACATGGATTGCAACAACGGGGGTGGCGGGCAGAAGGGGAACGACGCGACTGCAGAGTCACCTGCATCAGGCGCCACCGTCGTTGGTCAAGCATCCGTCGACGGATGGGAGCCTGAGGCTGGTTCGGATGGCAGCACCGGACAACCGGGACAGGGCGGCGGCGGTGGCGCGAGCCTCGGCGCGAGCGGTCACGGCGGCGGCGGCGGTTGTGGCGGCTGCGGCGGTAACGGCGGAAAAGCGGGCGGTGGCGGCGGGGCCTCGATCGCGCTGCTCGTCGTCGACGCTGGCGTCTCAATCACGATGGCGGTTCTGGAGACTGCGGAAGGCGGTGACGGTGGCGTCGGACACGTCGGTCAAGCCGGTCAGCAAGACGTTGGCGTCGGGGGCACTACGCTCAACGCGCTTTACTCCTGTCCCGGTGGAGTCGGCGGCAAAGGTGGAACTGGTGGCGCCGGCGGCGGTGGCGCAGGCGGGATCTCCGTCGGCGTCGTCTACCTCGGCGACGAACCCGTACTCGACGAGGAAACGACGTTCAGCATCGGTGACGCTGGCGCGGGTGGCGATGGCGGAGACGGGACCAACGACGGGATCGCCGGCCTGAATCAAGGGACCTGGTCGGCGAACCCGTGATCAGGTCGGCAGCGACGGTGCCGCCGAGCCGACGCTGACAGGGCCTTCTTCGCTGGCAGTTGCCTGCGCGATTTCGGCGTCGTCGGCCGACGGATGCGCCTGGTCCTCGAGGAAGCCGATCAGTCGCTCGCGCAGGACGTAGTAGTCGGGGTGTGCCATCACCGCGGCGCGATCACGCGGGCGGGCGAAGGGGACGGTGAGGATCTCGCCGACCTTGGCGCGCGGACCGCTGGTCATCATCACGATGCGGTCGGAGACGAACAGCGCCTCGTCCACGTCGTGGGTCACCATCAACGCCGTCTTCTTGTTGGCGCGCCAGAGCTCGAGCAGGATCTCCTGCAGCTCGAGCCGGGTCAGCGAATCGAGCATGCCGAACGGCTCGTCCAGGAGCAGCATCTTCGGGTCGAGCGCGAAGGCACGCGCCAGGCCGACGCGCTGGCGCATGCCGGAAGAGAGCTCGCGCGGCCGTTTTTCGAGCGCGTCACCCAGGCCGACCAGCGTGAGGTAGTGGGCGGCCATGTCGCGCCGCTCCTTCTTGCTCTTCTTGGAGAAGACCTCGTCGACGCCGAGCAGCACGTTGTCGAGTGCGCTGAGCCAGTCGAGCAAGCAGGGCGCCTGGAAGACGACGCCGCGATCGGGACCGGCCTCGAGCACCTCCTTGCCGGCGAGCACGACGTCGCCGGAGGTGGCCTTGTTGAGCCCGGCGATGATCGAGAGCACCGTGGACTTGCCGCAGCCCGAGTGGCCGATCACGCTGACGAACTCACCCTGGGCGATGGTCAGGTTGAAGGACTCGACGATGACGGCGGGGCCGTTGGGCGTCGGGTAAGACTTCTCCAGGTTGACGATTTCGACGTACTTTTCGTGCTGTCGATCGGGGATATGCAGAGTCACGTGGGCACCTCGAGGGCCGTTCCGGCGGCGACACTTGCGGTCTCGCTCTCCGGGCGCCGCTTCTTGCGCGTCGACAGCAGGTACTGGGTGACCTCGTTGCGGATGACGCGAAAGCGGGGATCGTGGTTGATGGCGCGGCGATCGCGCGGGCGTTCGATGTCGACGACGCACTCCGGACCCAGCGTGGCGGCGGGTCCGGCGCCGAGCGGCACGATGCGATCGGCGAGCAGGATGGCCTCGTCGACGTCGTTGGTGACCAGGATGATCGTCTTGCCAGACAGGCGGCCGATGCGTTCGAGCTCGTCTTGCAGTGAGGCGCGAGTGAGTGCATCGAGCGCGCTGAGCGGCTCGTCCATGAGCAGCACCTCGGGATCTGCAGCCAGAGCTCGAGCCAGGGAGACGCGCTGGCGCATGCCGCCCGAAAGCTCGGACGGCTTGCGGTCGCGCGCGTGGCTCAGGCCCACCATCGTCACGAAACGTTCGGTGTGGGCGATCTGCTCTTCTTTGGAGAGCTTGGTCAGCACGTTCTGCACGGCGAAGAGCACGTTGTTGAAGGCGCTGAGCCAGGGCAGGAGCGAGTAGTTCTGGAACACCACGCCGCGCTCCGGCCCGGGCTCGGTCACCTTCTTGCCGTTGAAGCGGACTTCCCCCGAGTCCGGGCGTTCGAGCCCAGAAAGCAGCGAGATCAGCGTCGATTTCCCGGCCCCGGAGAAACCGACGATGCAGACGATCTCGCCCTTTTCCACCTGCAAGGAGACGTTCGACAAGACGTGCGTCTTGCCGAACGACTTGCTCACGTTGTCGAGCTCGATAAACGCCATGATCTCCTCACGCCGCCTTCAGCCGTCGCTCTGCGAGGCCCATCAACCTGTCGAGTGCGAAACCCACGAGACCGATCGTGAGGATGCACAGGATGATATGTTCATAGATCAGGGCATTGTATTCCTGCCACAAGAAACCGCCGACGCCGGGCGCGCCCGTCAGCATTTCAGCGGCAACGATCACGAGCCACGCAATGCCGAGACTCAGCCGAAACCCGGTGAACATATAGGGCATGGCTGCGGGCAGCATTACCTTGAACAGCGTCTTCATCTTGCTGAGCTTCAGCACCTTGGCGACGTTCAGGTAGTCCTGCGGCACAGAGCGCACGCCGAGCGCGGTATTCAGCACCGTCGGCCACATCGAGCACATGGCGATGGTGAAGATGCCCGCGGGCTCCGGCTTGCCGAACAGCACGAGACCGAGCGGCAGCCATGCGAGCGGGGACACCGGGCGCAGGATCTGCACGATCGGGTCGAACGAGAGCCGGAAGAAGTTCGACATGCCGAGCATGAACCCGATTGGCGTGCCAAGCAGGATCGCCAGCGAATAGCCCTTGGCGACGCGCTCGAGCGAGTACCAGGTGAAGCGCAAGATGCCCTGATCGAGCTCGCCGCGCTTGGCGAAGGGCTCGGTGATGTACATCTTGCTCACCTCCCAGGTCTTACCCGGCGAGGGCAGGGCTTCCGCCCAGGTGGCGCTGGTCAGGCTCCAGCCCAGGACGACGATGGCGGCCCCGACCAGCGGCAAGAAGGCCAGGGCCACTGCTTTTCCGACGCGATCGCTCTGGTAGCTCATGGCTCAACCCTTCATGCTGTGGACCGCGAAGCTCGTGGCGTACGCCTCCGGGTCCTTCGGGTCGAAAGTCTTACCGTCGAACAGTGTCTCCGGTGTTTCGTTGGGCGTAACGGAGACGCCGAGCTCCTTCATCGCCTCCTCGAAGATGTCGGTGCGCATCACCTGCTTGGCGATGCCGTCGTAGTCGGGCTTGCCTTCGACCATGCCCCAGCGCCGGAACTGCGAGAGCCACCACTTGGCGTACTTCGGCGCCGGGTAATTACAGTTACGCTCGCTGAAGATCATGTAGTTCGGGTCCTGCTTCTTGCGCCCGTCGCCGTAGTCGTACTCGCCCTTGAGGCGGCCCAGGATGATCTCGGGCGGACAGTTGATGTAGGTGGGCTTCGAGACGATCGCGGCCTGTTCGGGGCGGTTCTTGAGATCGTCCAGCCAGACGCTGGCTTCGTGCAGCGCCTTGAGCACCGCCTTGACCGTCTTGGGGTTCTTCTGCGCGAACTCCTCGCTGAAGGCGAAGACCTTCTCCGGATGATCCTTCCAGATCTCCTGAGTGGTGATCGCGGTGTAGCCGATGTCGTCGGCGATGGCGCGCGCGTTCCAGGGCTCGCCGACGCAGAAGCCGTCCATCTTGCCGACCTTCATGTTGGCCACCATCTGGGGCGGGGGGATGGTGACGAGCGCGACGTCCTTGTCGGGATTGATGCCGCCGGCGCCGAGGTAGTAGCGCGTCCACATGGCGTGCGTGCCGGGCGGGAAGGTCATGGCAAACGTCTTGGGTTTGCCCGCCTTCTGCGCCTCGTCGACGATGGGCTTGAGCAGCTTGGGGTCGGTCGAGATCTTGCCCTTGTACTCCTTGGCCATGGTGATGGCCTGGCCGTTGCGGTTCAGCAGCCAGGGAATGACCATCGGCTTCTTGGGCGAGCCGAGCAGGCCCATGGTCGAGGCCAGCGGCATGCCGAGCAGCATGTGCGTGCCCTGGATGTCGCCGTTCGAGAGCGAGTCGCGAATGGCTGCCCAGCTCGCGCCCTTGATGATCGTCGCGTTGATGCCGTACTTCTTGAAGAAGCCCTTTTCGTGCGCGATCACCACCGGCGAGTTGTCGGTCAGCGCGATGATGCCGAAGCGAAGGTCGGGCGTTTCGGGTTTGCTGCTGGAGGCCACCGAAGAAGAGGCGGTCGCCGACGGCGCCGGCGTACCGGAGGCCGGCGAGGCGTTACAGCCGGGCAAGAGCGCTGCGGCGCCAAGGCCGAGCGCGCCTTCGATGAACGTTCTACGGGGCAGGTTCGAGTTCTTGTCAGTCATTGGTCGTCTCTTCTTCGGTGGCTGGTGGTTTCGGCCTCAGAAAATGAACGGCAGGTCGAGCTGCACGATCTTGTAGTCAGCGTCCTTCATGGGGTTGTCGAGCGGCATGGCGAAGGCGATGCCGGG